>JBMOIK010000226.1:0-6660 GCA_049317365.1 Rectinemataceae bacterium
CAGCCTTGATGGCGGTGTCCTTGTAGCCCATCTGCATGAGCTTCATGAACTGGTCCTCCTGGAAGACAACACCGGCCACCTTGGGCTTGGTCTTGGCACAGCCACCAAGGCCAATAGCCAAAACGACCGACACGAGCATCAATGCTACGAGAATCTTCTTCATGGAAACCTCCTGGATGCACTTAAACCGTCGCGACGCGTCGGTTGGAAACAATGTTATGGCTAGCCCTTCGCGTAGATCGCGGTGCCTGCCTTGAGTCCCTCGTCGAACATCGCCGTGATGTTCTCCACAGAAATCCCGTCATGGAGGGAATGGTCGGAGGCCAGTATGTAGCCACCCCCGGGAGCCGCCACCGCGATCGCCTCGCGCACCTCGGCCCTGACCTCCTCCTCCGTCCCGTAGGGCAGGGTCCGAGAGGAATCGATGTTGCCAATTATGCAGAAGCGGTCGCCGTACTCGGCCTTGACCCGCTTCAGGTCCATGCCCGCCGTGCGCTGCACCGGGTGGATCGACTTGATCTTCGTGGCGGCCATGAGGTCGAGGTACTCGTAGATGCAGCCACAGGAGTGGAGGAGGGCCGGCACGCCGAGGGAGTCGACATAGTCCACGAGGTCCTTGAAGTAGGGGTAGAAGTGCTTGATGTAAAGGTCTTTGCTGAAGAGCACGGAGCGGGAATCCCCGAGGTCCTCGCTGACCCAGATGCCGTCGATGCCGCAGTCCACGGCGATCTTCGCGGCTTTCTTGAAGAAGTCGTTGGACATCGCAAAGACCGACTCGAGGAGTTCCGGATCGTCGTAGAGGGCGAAGCTGATGTTCTCGAAGCCCATGAGGAGCCAGGCTGTCGTAAGGGGACCCTGGATGCCACAGGTGATGGCGAGCTCTGAGTCTTTGTTGTTGGCGATGGTCTTTCGGAGGTCGAGGTCGCGGCCGGGAAGGAGGGGCTCGGGACAGACATACTTTTCGAAGTCTTCCCGGCAGCTGATCGGGTAGCGGATCGGGGAGTCGATGGGCCAGGAGACCTCGGAGCGCACGAAGACGCTTCCCCACTCGTCCTTATAGGTCTTGTCGTCGATCCATTCGGGAGAATAGCCCTGGAACCCTGCCAGGGGAACCCAGATCGCATCCTGCTTCAGCTTCTTGGCAAGTTCGAGGGCATCGGGCCCGTTGTAGCTCCCGGGCTTGTGTCCAATAAGCCGCTCAAAAAGCGGTTCTTGAAAGAGGAAATCGAACATCGGGACCCGGTCGGGAATCCCGCGATCCAAGGCTGTCAGGAAACGTTCTCTTGCTGTCATCTCGTTCTCCACGATTCGTGGCTTGGTACAACAGAGTAAGCCCCACAGAAAATCTGTCAAGGAACCTAATTAACAAACTGCTAATCTTGGCAGGTTAAATCCAATAGTTAACTGACTTAACTTGGATCTACTGCTGGAATGCATAGAGCATTCCCTTCTGATACCCCTGGGCAGGGGAAAGATCCCGGACGCCCAGGCCCAGCGGAACAGGGCTCTGTGCGCCATCGCTGCCAATGGGGGGGTAGAGATCTTGTCATTCTGAGCCCAGAACAAAGTATGGTGGGGTGCACGCGTGTGCCTTGGGGACCTATGCTGCTCGATAAGGTTAGACGGAGTGGAGTAATTAACAAAAGGCCACTAGTGCCAGGTTAAGTCCACGAGTTAACCAACTTAACTTGGACGCAGCGCTGCAAAGCATATAGTATCCATCCATGGATCGGACAACTTTGAAAGACGTTGCCCAGGCTGCGGGAGTCTCGGTGGCTGCGGTATCGATGATACTCGCGGGCAAGGGAAAGATCTCGAAGGCGGTGGCCGAGCGGGTCAGGAATCTGGCTACTGAGCTCGGATACAAGAAAATCGTCCCCAGCTGCCCTTCGCTGACCCGGCGCTTCAAGTATGTGAGCATCCTCCAGCGGGAGGACTTTCCCTACCTCTGGAACTTTTCCCAGCCCTTCGCGACCTGGCTCGAGGAGGAGGTCATCCGGATGGGCTACTATCCCATCATCCTCCATATTGCCCCGACCGCCACTCCCAGGTCCGTGTTCAGGGAGATCACCGGAGCCAGGATCGGTGCTGTCTTTGCCATCCACTACGCCGATCCGGAACTCTTCGCCGAACTCGAGGCCGTCGGCATCCCCGTCATAATCATCAACAACAGCGAATACCAGGCGCGGTTCTTTTCGGTCCTCGCCGACGAGGTGCAGGGCTCCTACGAGGCGACCATGCGCCTCGTCAATCTCGGGCACCGGAGGATCGGCTACGCGGACTATCCGAGGCCGAACTATCCGACCCTCGTCAATGACCGGTTTTTCGGCTTCCGCAAGGCGATGGATGAAAGCGGCCTCGAGTACTCCGATGGATATCGGGTGGCAGTCAACCTTCCCGACTTCGACTCCCTCCTCGGCAGGATCGGGGATATCTACGGGCAGCCCGAGCCGCCCACGGCCTTTGCCGTCCACGACGACTATTTCGCGGCCTATGTCCTCGAGGCCCTGTCCCGCCTCGGCAGGCAGGTTCCCCGGGACGTCTCGCTCATCGCCACCGGAGGCGATGTCCTGGACTACCGTGTCCCCTTCATACGAAAGATAGACACAATGCAGATAGATCAGCGGCTCATGGTCTCCATGGCCTGGAACCTCCTCGAGGCGCGGCTCCAGCAGCCGGGCGGCCCCATCCAGGTACTCAAGACCAGGATGCCCTACATCGACCGCGGATCCTGCCGCTTCGACATGGATTGAAGGCCGGGATGGGCGGAAATCACCGGAGGGGAGGCGCTAGCCGGAGCCCAGGGGAAGGATGGCTTCCAGGTATCCGATATTCCCCTTGCCCTCGCTGATCAGTTTCAGTTCCCCGCCCAGCGCCGTGATGATCCGGTGGGCGACGATGGGGGCCAGGCCCAGCGATTCGGCAGAGGACCTGATCCGCTCCTGGGATTCCATGTTGAAGAAGTCCGAGGCCTGGGCTTCGGACAACTCCAATGCGTCCAGTTCCACGCGGATCAGGAGCGTCCGGGCTTCGGCCACTCCTGTCATCCGGACGCTGCCGAAGTCCCTGGAAAAGGATGTGGCAAGAAGGACTGTCGACTCCAAAGCCCGCTTCAGCAGGGCCCAGTCGCCACGCAGTCTCAGCGATTCCAGGCCAGCTGCGCCATCGACATGGATGCGGATCCCCGGATGGGCGTCCCCGATCTCGGCAAGGATCTCCACGAGGGGGACGCCAGGGCCGGGTTTGGGCACAATTGTGTCAAGTTCCATGATCAGCGTCGCATCCTCTATGAGGTCGCGCAGGCGGGCGCTCGAGTCTAGGAACACCTCCTTGTAGAGCGTACGTTCCGCGGATGGTGGGCAGAGGTCTATGAGGAGCGCGCCGATGCCCAGGAGGCCGTTCGCGGGCGTGCGGAGCTCGTGCGAGATCATCCCGAGAAACTCTCCCTTGATGCGGCTGGCGTCTGTCAGCTTCTGGTTGGCCGCTTCCAGGTCCTGTGTCCGCTCGGCCACAAGGCCTTCCAGCCGCTCGTTGTGGTCACGAAGTCCACTTTGGAGGGAACGAAGCGTCAAGTGGGTACGGACCCGGGCTTCGACCTCCTCGGCCTGGAAGGGTTTGGTCACGTAGTCCACGGCTCCCATCGCGAAGCCCTTCACCTTGTCGGCCGTGTCGGTCAGGCCGCTGATGAAGATCACCGGAATGCCCTTCAGCGCCTCTTCGCCTTTCAGCTGCGCGCAGACCTGGAATCCGTCCATCTCCGGCATCCTGACGTCGAGGAGGATGAGGTCTGGCGGTTCAGCCTTGGCTGCCTGGAGGGCCAGCCTGCCATTGGGCACGGGACGGGGCTCGAAACCCCAGCGACGAAGCATTCCGGAGAGCAGCTCGAGGTTGGCGACGCTATCGTCCACAACGAGGATGCTGGGAAGGCGCTGCGAAGGGAGGGCTGCAGCTGTCATGGCGATGCGTGCGGCTCAAGCAGCCGGATCAGCGCGTCGTAGTCGTAGGCTAGCACCAGGGATCTGAGAATCCCCCCTGCCTCCGGATCGACAAGGGCAGCCTGGGATGCAAGTTTCAGGAGTTGATCCTGGCGGGCACGGACCACCGCCTCATGAAGCCCTGCCCTGAGCTCCGGTCCGAGATGCTCAAGCATCTGAGGGGTCAGTACGGGCGGCTTGGATATGGCAGCCTGCGATGGCAGCGGCTGTGAGTAGATGTAGCGGACATCGGTCAGGACCCTGATTTTCTCGAACAGGTCGCTCTGCCTGAAGGGCTTTGCCATGAAGTCGTCGGCACCTGCCGCCACGGCACGGCTACGGATCTCCTCCGTCGCCTGGGCGGTGAGCATGATGATTTTGACCTGGTCCCCTCCGGGAATCTGGCGGAGCTGGCTGATGGCTTCGTCCCCGTACATACCCGGCATTTGCCAGTCGATGAGCAGAAGGTCGGGCAGCCGAGCGGCACAGGCAGCAAGCGCCTTGCTGCCGTCGTCGACAGCGGTCACCTGAAAGCCTGCGATTTCCAGCATTTCGACAAGAAAGAGCCGGCTCCCCTCGGAATCCTCCGCGACCAGGACCTGGCAGGGAGGCTGGATTCCCTCGAGCCGCAGCACTTCGCGCTCGTTTGCTGTTGCCGTCGGTGCTACGCCAGGGGCGACACGCACCTCGAGGCGGAAGGCTGCTCCCCTGCCCAGCTCGCTGGCGACCGAGACGTCTCCACCCATCATCCGTGCAAACTGTCGACTGAGTGCCAAGCCCAGGCCGGTACCACCACTGACGCGGCGACCGGTCTCGGCCTGAACGAAGGGACTGAACAATCCCAGCGCATCTTCGGCGCTGATGCCGGGACCGCTGTCCTCCACTACGGCCACGAAGCGCTTCTGGCCAGTGGGTTCCTGCTCCGTCGCTTCGGCATCTTCGATCCACACGCGCAGCTTGACCCCCCCAGTCACGGTGAATTTCACCGCATTTCCGAGGAGGTTGATCAGACTCTGGCGCAGCTTGAGCGCGTCGGCGGAGATGAAGCGTGGCAGGCGCTCGATGCCCTCAGCTTCGAGCGCCAGGCCCTTTGCGTCCGCCGTATTGCGGAACATGGTCGTCAGATCGCCGAGCATCGCCTGCAGGTCAAAGCTGCTCGGGTTCAGCACCTGGCGTCCAGCTTCGCCCTTGGAGAGTTCCAGGACATCATTGAGCAGTGCCAGGAGGTGTTCGCCGCTCCGCCTGATGGTTTCCAGGTGCCGCTTCTGCCGGGGAGAGGCATCGAGATCTTTTTCCATCAATTGAGAGAATCCGAGAATCGCGTTCAGCGGTGTGCGGATCTCGTGGCTCATGCTGGCGAGGAAGCGGCTTTTCGCAAGGGTGGCCTCCTCTGCCTGGAGGGCCAGATCCCTGGCGTGGGCCAAGGTGGCCTCAAGCTGGGAGTTGCTCTCCTTGAGGTCTTCTTCCGAGCGCTTGCGTGCGGTGATGTTCTTGGACGAGCAGACCACGAGGCTGATTGCCCCGCTGGAGTCCTTGATGGGGGTTGCCGTCGTTACCCAGTAGCTGTCCCCATCGGGCCGCGGGACGCGCACCTCGGTTACCTGCTCGGTTCCAGTGTTGATGGCGCGACTCAGGAATTTCCAGCGCTTTTCAGCCTCATCCCTGGGGAACACATCCCAATGGGTGTGTCCGATGATGGAGTCGAGACTCTTGCCCACCCCCTCGGCAAAGGCCCGATTGACGTATTGATACTGTCCATCAGCCGTGAAGGAAAAAATGGGATCCGGCGATACCTCAAGGAGTATGCGGAACTTTTCTTCACTCTCCCGCAGGACAGCTTCTACGCGCCGCCGCTCGATGACTTCCAGCTGGAGTTCCTGGTTTGCTCGTTCTGTATCTGTCGTACCCACACCCCCAGCAGCTTGCTCCTGTCAGTCTATCGGCTTTTCCGATCGCGGCCCAGACCCTGGGGGGGGTGCCGGTGAATGCCGCCCTCAGTGACACCCAAAGAATGCTGCCTAAATCTGTATCCTCAGCGCCGCCGTCACCCCAAGTCCGTTCACCTTGAAGCCATTGAGTGCAGGCGCCGTGAACTCCACGACAGGTCGATCCAGATCGAGGGAAGCGCAGACTGTCAGTGTAACTGGCAGGATCTTGACCTCGAGGCCAGCCGACGCGATGAGGGAGATGTTCTCCTCGTGAAGGATGACGGGCGCGTCAAGGGACTGGATGATGGGATCGGGCGCTGGAACTGTCGGAGGATCGGTCGGTGTCGGCGTGATGGTCGCCTTCACGTTGAAGGCGGAACTGTAGTCCGACACATGGTAGTAGGCGCCTACTTTCGCAAATGGCGTCATAAACCAGAGCAGGGTCTTGGAAACATGGAAAACCGCTCCATAGCTCTGGACCTCGGTATGGAATCCAAGATTCCCGTCGAGCGCCAAGGTCCCCAGGCCGGAAACGGGAAAGGGATCCATGCCAAGGGCAGTCAGGGAAAAATTATCCACCGCAAAATCGAACTTCGAATAGGTATAACTGGCACCGATTGATACCGAGGGCCAGAGGAATCCCCTGGCCTCGGAGAAAATGGTCTTACGGAGGATTCCTCCCGCTGTCAACATCCCGAGCTGGACGCCAAGGCCATGGCGGCCCTCCGGGCCTGGCCGGGGTAGGCCTTGTCGATGGC
>JBMOIK010000227.1:0-6652 GCA_049317365.1 Rectinemataceae bacterium
CTGCAGCCGCAGATGCTGTCGTGGGGATGGTTCTCGAGGATTTTTTTCCAGACGAGGTCCTGGTAGTCGAGGAAATTCCCGTTGCGTCGCTGAACCAGGGTCAGGGACAGGAGTTCGGCCGCCGCAAGGGGCTCGAGACAGCGTTCCATCGTCCGCTGGACGCGAAGGTTGCGCTGCTTGAGATAGACACGCGTCGAGAGCGTCCCACCGAGCACCATGTCACGATTGCCTGAACGCAGCTCCCCTGAATAGGTGCCGAGCCTTGGCTCACCCTTCCGCAGCTCCCCAAGGAAGGCCTCCATCGTGGAAAAGCGGATTTCCCTGTCCGGAGGCGCTTCCTTCGCATATGCAGCCAGTACATCGACGATGTCCTGTTGGGGAAGGACATGGTCCGAACCATTCATAAGTAGGACGATATCCGATGTCGATCGCCGGTGGAGGCTGTCGATCATGGCGTTCAGGCGCGGGACGGTCTCGGCCATGTCTGCGCTGAGCCGGGCGGAATTGCCGTAGCCGTAGGGCATATGGACAGCCAGGACCTTCGCCTCCGCAAAGGGGGCTTCCCACCAGAACTCGGTCTTCCCGATTTCGTCACCTGTGCCTCGCCAGAACAGGATCGATTCGATGCCGAGGCCCTTGAGTATCTGCGGCATCTGGGCGGGGTGTCCGAAGCTGTCGGGAAGGTAGCCGATGTTGTTCTTTTTGCCGAACTGGCTGACGAGCCTGTCTCCCGCCAGATAGTTCCGGATATGGGATTCTCCACTTACCAGGAGTTCGTCCGGGAGTATGTACCAGGGTCCTATGACGATCTTGCCCGAAGAGACAGCCTTGCGAAGGCGCTCCTGATTGTAGGGGCGGATGCGGAGATAGTCCTCGAGGGCTATGGTCTGGCCGTCCATCATGAAAGAGACAAAGTCCGGCACGCTGTCTATGGTGTCTAAAAGCCCGTCCATGAGCCTGGCGAGCTTGACCCCGAACTCTTCCTTGGTGAGGTACCATTCCCTGTCCCAATGCGTCTCGCTGACCAGATGCGCACGAATCATGGGCTTCCACCTTCGCCTTCCTGCTGCTTGCAGGCCCCGGCTGGAATAGAGTAAACGTTTTCTCAACAAGGGGCCAACAGGCGGCATGATGCGGCTAGCGCGGCCATCTGTCAATGAGGAAAGCTTCCCGCCAGGATGAAATCAGCTCATTTCGAGCTGGCCAATCGCCTCGCTGCACATTGACAGGGAGAAAAACAGCAGCAATAGTGCCAGCAGCAATGATGGCACTCGCCATGAGGATCGTCGCAGATGGAAATCGGGATGGATAAGGACCAATAGGAATGAAGATCATCAATTTTGGCTCGCTCAACATGGACAGGGTCTACCGGGTCGCCGATTTTGTCGTCCCCGGTCGTACGATCGCCGCAAAGGGTCTTGAGACCTTTGCGGGAGGAAAGGGTTTGAACCAGTCCATCGCCTCGGCGCGTGGAGGAGCCTCTGTCCTCCACGCCGGGGCAATCGGAATGGATGGCGGACTCCTCCTTGCAGCGCTGCGCGAGGCTGGCGTCGATGTATCCTTGATAGAAAGCAAGGAGGAACAGCCCTCGGGGCACGCCATCATCCAGGTCAGTGATTCAGGCGAAAACGCGATATTCGTTCACGGTGGGGCCAATCAGGGTCTCGACGAGGCCTATGTCCGAAGGGTCCTGGATGGAGCAACAGATGGAGACCTGATCCTGGTCCAGAATGAGACCAGCATGGTTCCCTTCATCATGGAGGAATCGCGGCGCCGAGGCAGGGAAGTCTGCTTCAACCCCTCGCCTGTCAGCCCAGGACTGTCGGAGTATCCCCTGCACTGCGTGGACCGCTTTATCCTCAACCTCGACGAGGCCGAGGCGATCGCCGGCTCGAAGGAAGGTCCGGAGGGGCTGCTAAGGATCTTGCTTGATCGTTATTCAAGGGCCGAAATCGTCCTGACCCTCGGTGCCGAAGGAGCCATGGTCGGCAGGGGCCCGGAGCGCTGGGTCGAGCCGGCCTTTCCCGTCCTCCCCCTCGATACCACCGCTGCGGGAGATTGCTTCGCGGGTT
Source organism: Rectinemataceae bacterium (assembly GCA_049317365.1). GTDB lineage: Bacteria > Spirochaetota > Spirochaetia > Treponematales > Rectinemataceae > CAIJMU01. The sequence goes on from JBMOIK010000227.1 coordinate 2,073, forward strand.
TTTATCTTGCAGCCATCGCCCGCGGCGAGCTGGACCCGCGCTTCCGTCTCAGGATCGCACAGAAGGCCGCGTCGATCTGCGTGCAGCGCCGGGGGGCCTCTCCCTCGATACCGACCCTGGCCGAAACGCTTGCAGCGCTGTAGAACCCGGGTTATTCCGGCGGGGAGCAAACCCGGGTTATTCCGGCGGGGCCGGAACCCGGGTTATTCCGGCGGGGAGCAAACCCCGCACTCACTCCAGCTCGACCTTCTGCTTCTTGGGATCGGGGTTCCTCTTCCAGAAGATGGCAGTGTGGCCGATCAAGCGGACGACCTCGCTCGAGCTCGCTTCCGCAAGCGAGCGCACCAGGTCCGCGCGTTCGCCCTTGTGGCCGATAAAGCGCAGCTTGACGAGTTCGTGCCCCTCAAGGAGACGCGAGAACTGGGCAAGGAAGCCGGGGCTCGCGCCGTCCTTTCCGAGCTGGACAAGGTCGTCCATGGTCTGGGCTATGCCGGCAAGGCGACTGCGTTGTCTGGAAGTAAGCATGCTGTCCTTTTCCCTCTCTGCGTTCCTTAGATTGGAAGGCTTCTCAGGAACTTGAGGAGAAAGCCCACAAGGGCCTCTCCGGCCACCCTCACGACGACGAGGATGGCAAAGCCTGCGATCAGGCCTTTCTGGTAGTTGATGACGCGATCCCTCCAGATGAGACGCTTCATGCGGAACAGGAGGGGATTGAGCATGTCATCGACGACGCGCCAGAGGGGATGCAGGGAGTTCCAGCGCGCCGAGTAGGCTATGAGCCGCGCCAGGGTGGCTACGGCCAGGAAGGTGATGATGAAGGCCAGGGCAGACCAGATGGCATCGACTGCCAGCGAGAAAACCCCTCCCAGGGTCATGGTTCCGGAGAAGGCGAGGGAGAGGAAGACCTGGTTGGCAACCGCCAGGAGCGAGAGGGCGGCTATCGGGGAGAAATCAAAGTGCCCGACGCGGAAGATCCTGAATCGGGCGAAAAAACGCAGGTAGGGATCGACGATGCTGGCCAGGAGTTCACCTGCCCGGCCGACCCCGTTGCCGGGAACCCAGGTCAGGAAAATGCGCACCGAGCAGGCAAGCATGTAGACCGTGACCGTGGCGGCAAGCACCCGGGCGAGAATCGAAAGCAACACAGCCACCTCCAGGATCAATTGCCAGGCTTGGGACTCAGATTCATGGTACCAATGGCATCCATGGCAGCCTTCAGTTTCTTTGAGTTCTCTGCCGCATGCAGACTCTCGCGGGCGGGGTCGAAGGTCGGGTCGGCTGCCAGCGCCTGGTCCCAGAGCGCGATCGCAGCGTCGGCGTTTCCCTTTCCATATTCGCCCAGGCCCTCAAGATAGAGCCTGTCTACCTTCTTGGCAAGCGCGCCCCGGCCAAGGTCTCCGAGTACGAAGGCTGTCTGGATCGAGATGCGGTTGAGAGGGGTGAACTGCGTGGTGAGGTCGAGGGTGTAGTTGATGTTCAGCTTGACCAGGTCGAGAAGGATCATGGAACCCACGCTGATCCTGGGGTTGCTGCCCTTCATGAGGATGCCGCCCTGGAGCCCGAAGGCGTCGGTCATCGAGATCGCGAAGCCAGCGGCGTAGATCGGCCGTTCCGATTTGGAGAGGTCCATGAGATTGACGGGCTTCGCCACGTCTCCAGAAAAGGTGATGAAACGGAAGGGGGACCAGGAAAGGCCGAGGCTCGCGACTGTCGGGAGTGGCTCGTTGAGGACTGGAGGCCCGATGTTCTTGAGGGCAAGGCCGACGGCAAAGTTCTTTGTCCGGGACGAGTAGAGCTTCAGGAAGTTGAAGCGGATGAGGGCTCCGCCATCGACCATGAGCCCGAGGCCCGAGTTGCCAGCGGCTTTGGCGAGGGTCGTGGGAACTGAACGGTAGGCAAGCTTGCCGGTGGCACCGAGGGCTATCCCGGTGAAATTGTAACCCTGGAGGAAATTGTACGAAGCGTTGAAGGCGGCGATGGCCTCGGAGTAGTAGCCCGTTCCCATACTGTTGGCGAAATCGTCCACGCCGACAAAGGGGAGGTACAGCCACTTTCCCATGACGCCGAAACCGAGGTTTCCTGCCCGCAGCGTGTAGACCGCGCTCTCGATCTTGGTGTCGGAGATCCAGTTGTTGTGGAAGACGCCGAGTTCGGTCTGGTCGATGATGGCGGAGGCAGCAGGATTGGCCTCGAAGTAGGAGGAATCCCTGGCGGCAGCCGTGTACGCCATGCCCATGCCCTCGGCGAGGCCTCCCATGGGGATGTGGAGGGAACGGAAGGCGGTGAGGCCGGCGTTGGGATCGGGGTTGAAGTAGCTCGAAATGAAGCTATAGATATCCGAGGTCGCTTGGGCTGCGCCTGCGAGAGGCAGGGCGAGCAGGGCAAGGGCGCCGAGAAGGGCGCGGAGCTGCGTGGACATCATGGTGGTGCTCACTATCAATGTATCGTGGAGAGGCTGGATATCCAAGTTCTGGAGCTCAGGGCAGCCCTCGTAGCTCCTTGTCGGCACGTGATATTCCTTCAAATAGGCAAAAGAAAATACCGAAACTTCAGAGGGGGCATCTGAGTGCCCGGTTCGGACCGCCTGTTTGGCGGTATAGTATCTTCTGTACGGATCGCGAGCCCTTCACGACCGGAAGGAAGCGCGGACACCCGAGGCGCACGACCCTGATCCCGATACGACGCGGACAACGCCCAAGAGGCGCGGCAAAGGAATTGAGAGGCCCACTTGGGGCCTTCTTCCTGTGCGTCTTCGCAGTCGCGCAACCTCCTGGCCTGGCGGCTGCACCAGCCGTGAAGAATCCCGTGGTCGTCCAGGCGAAAAAGGACCTCCAGGCCCACAAGAACGACCTCGTGACCGCCGCCCTCGAGCCTCTCCTTGCGACAGAGCTGACCAAGACAGTCAAGACTGACGCAACCATCATCCTGGGGCAGGCCTACCTCGACAAGGCTGCCGGGATGGTCCGTGGAGCCAACAAGGAACGCTCGCTGTCCCGGGATCCCACGGATGCCCGTATGCAGAATGCCAATGACCTCGACGGAGCTGCCTCGGCAACCTTCGACAAGGCCATAGCCCTCCTTGAACCCCTGCTTGACACGCTTGCGGCGGGCGACCGGTCAAACCGCGACACTGTCGACCGCCTGCTGTCGCAGGCCTACATGAACAACGCAGACGCGAACATCAGGCGCAAGAACTTCAACCAGGCCCTCATCTCCCTCCAGTCCTTCAGCGCCAAGTACCCCGAGCGCTTCGACCAGGCCAACGAAAAGGTGAAGAACATCTTCGTGATCCGGGAGCAGTACACCAGGCTCGCGACGGAGATCAGGGATCGCGCCCTCGCCAGCAATGGTTCCGATCCGGCCATCGCGGCGAAGATCGACAAGCTCAGGACCCTCGACCCCTACGCCAACAAGGACATCCTGACGGTCCTCCTCGAGGTCCAGTCGAGGGTGAAGAACCTCGGTCTCCTCAAGTCGACGATGAGCTCCGCCTTCGGGAAATCCGCAGCGGGGGACCTTGCAGGCGCGGTGGCCGATTACGTGGCAGCCTTCTCTCCGGAATCGGAGCTCCCGGCCCTGTACTGGCGGGAGTTCGTCGATGCGGGCTACGACATCCTCGACCGCAGGGACGCCGACGCGGGGCAGATTGTCGTAATTGGGGCCGACGGCGCGGTCGGCACGAAGTTCCTCGACGAGGCGGGGAAGGTCATACGGACCGACGCGAACGGGAAGCCCATGCGGGGCTTCTTCGGCTGGCAGTACGAGACCGAGGCGAATGGGACTGCCCGCAGCCTGGTGCTCAAGGATTTCGGCGGCCAGAAGCAGATCGAATCTTCGAAGAGCATCGTCACCCTCATGCGCGGCCTCATGAACGAGGCTGCGGCTCGGTCGAGCGCGCTCGAGGAGCCCGGAGGAAGCGGCCAGGCCTTTGAAGCGGCAATGGCGGCCCTCGGGGAGGCCTTCACCACAGGCGATCCAGGGCTCACGGCACGGGCCCTTGCCGTGGCGCTCGAAGCCTTCTCGCGCCTCGATGCGGACCGGAAATCGCTGGTAGGGACCTATACGAGGCTCTCTGAGATATTCCAGGCCCTGCCGAAGGAACACAGCGATGGGCGGGCCCGATCGCCGCTCAATTTCTCCTACCTTACCTACGCGGGGTTCTTCCTCCGGGGAAGGCAGATGGTCTCCGACTACGCTACCCGCGACGAGCAGACCGACCCGCTCTGGCGGCCCGAGGCCGAGCGCGATCTCTCCGAGGGAATCGCGGGACTGGCCTTCAACCAGCTGGCACGAGGCATCGAAGGCGTGGAATCGCGACAGACCCCCGCCATCGAGGCAGCATGGAAGGCGGCTGCGACAGCCTGGGACGAGGGCCTCTGGGCTGCTTCGAAGGGGGAACAGGACAGGGCTGGAGATCTGGTCGCAGCCGCGCAGAGGATCGAAGCCCTCTGGGGAAGGCTTGGAGAGAGGGCCGGGGACTCGGGCCTTGGAGCGCGTGAGACGACGCTGATCGCGGGAAAGGCCGCCAACCAGAGCCTGCTGGATTTCGAGAATGGCATCCCCCCCGCGCTTTCAAAGCT
>JBMOIK010000228.1:0-6649 GCA_049317365.1 Rectinemataceae bacterium
TTTGAGCACAAAGCTTGTCGTCTGGACCACCTCCCCGCCTATGGTCTCGAAGGCATGGGCTCCCAGGTGAGCCATGACCACGATGGTGTCCTCCTCGAGGAGCTTCTTGCGGAGAGCTTCGAAGCTCGAAAGGAACATCCAGCTCTGCTGGTTGATCATGCCCATGTAGCCGCGCTTCACGAGACCTTCGAGGCAGCGCTCCATGAAGACCGCGAAGAGATCCGACTTGGAATCCGGGTAGCGCGTGCCCACGTAGGCCTTGAGCCCCTCGTTCATGCCCTTCCCGCCCATATAGGGCGGATTCGTCACTACCACTTGGTACCGAGGCTCGAGATACTCGAGGATGCGGAAGGCCACCTTCATTTCCTCGAGCTCCGCCGCCCCGAAAAGGTCGTCGAAGCGATGGGCATCGATGCCCGCCTCGACCTCCTGGATCTCCCCCGCCGCCCCAGCCGGCACGGGAATGAGCGAACCGTAGTTCCGCCCCTCCTTGAGGAGCTCCACGCTCTCCTGGAGGTCCGGCGAAAGGCGCACGCCGAGCTTCTTGAGATTCACGTTCGCGTCGCGCATGGCGATCACGTTCGGCTGGATGCCCCGCTCGAAAAAGCGCTTGTCCTTTTCCCGCGCCACCATGGCCAGGGTAAAGGCTGCAAGCTCCGCCGCCCGCTCGTCGATGTCGATGCCATAGATGTTCTTCTCGATGATGAGGGAGGGGATCTCCATTGGCGCGTAGCCCTCCTCCTCATAGATCGCATAGAGGAGCTCGAAGAAGTAGGCCAGGATGTGCCCCGAGCCGCAGCAGGGGTCGAGGCACTTGAGCTCCGTCGGATCCTTAACCTTGAGGTAGTCGGGCTCGGGATCGGACTCAACGAAGTACTTCATCTGCTCCTTGATGCGGGACTCGGGCCTGTTGAGGAGCCAGAGCCGCCCGAGGGAGTTCTCCACCATGAAGCGGACGATCCAATGGGGCGTGAAGAGCTGCGTCGCGGCGGGGATGTTCTCCTTGGCGATCTTCACGTTCTTCTTGAGGAGGGCGAAGACCTCGTCCTTCTTCTCGGAGATGTAGAACTGGTAGAGCCAGCCGATGATCTCCACCCCCTCCGCGCAGTCCGCGTCGGAAAGGCCGGTGACCATGCGGGCGACAAGGGAGTCCTCCGAAAGGAGGTCCTGGGGGAGGAGGAGGCTCGCCCAGTCGTCGACCTTGGCAAAGAGCCAGGGCATGCGCGAAGCCCAGGCGTTGCAGGTACCAAGGAGGGCTTCCTTGTAGACTTCGCGGTCCGGCTGGACGACTTTGATGCGGCCGGAGAGGATGGCGTCGAAGTCGCCCTTCCTGGATGAGAGTTCGGCGGGCACGCTGCCCTGCTTGATCGCAGCAAGGAGCTCGGGCTGGGACTCCCCGCTCCGGGGGGAGACGATCCGCGGGCTCGCGTAGCCCCGTGCGTCCATGTAGCGGAAGGCCGCGAGCCGGTTGAACCAGAGGTAGGCTGCCTCCTCCACAAGCTCGGAGCGCCCCTTGGACCTCTCGAGCTCGGCGATCTTCTTCTTCTCAGCCGAGTGCGCGCGCAGGTACTCGTCATCCTGCTTGAGGACATACTCGATCCTGGCGTCCATCTGGGCAACGAGGTCCCGGCGCATCCCCTGGGCGAACTTCTTCAGGCTATTGAGATCCATTATTACTCCAACCAGTTTTCGACATCGAGGCCAGGCACATCGTTAAAGTGGCGGACATTCCCGGTCACGAGAATCCTGCCCGAGGCGAGCGCGGTGGCGGCGATCTGGAGATCTCCCGGGGCCATGGGCGTGCCCGCCCCTTCGCGTTCGGCCCTGACCCTGCCGGCTATCCGGGCGACCGTGTCGTCGAAGGGAAGCACCTCCACACGCGGCAGCACAAGCCTTTCGAAGAGCGTGATGAATCGCGCTGGATCGGGACTCCGATGCGCCCCATGGAACACTTCCATCACGGTCATCGCGGCAATCGCCTGGGAATCGGCCGGAATGGCCTCGAGACGGGCTCGCTGCCTGTCCGAGACCCTTTGCTTCATGAGGGCGGAGATCACGTCGGTGTCAAAGAGGTATTTCACGATAGGCTTCGTCCTGGCGGCCCTGGTAGATCTCGTCGACATGATCGGCCAGAGCAGCGAACTCGGACCACTCCACGCCCGCGAGGCCCCGTTTCCCTGATTCGGGATAGTCCATGGGCACGATCATGGCGATGGCTTGGTTCCTGCGCTCGATGATGATGCGTTCCCTGCCGTGAAGGCTGCGCCCCAGGTACTCCGAAAGCCTTGCCTTGAGTTCATGCACGGATACCCGTATGTCGGACATCGCAGGCCTCCTTATGGTCATTATGACTACTTCAAGATACTTCTTTGGGGAGCTGCGCGCAAGACCGCTTCATCCATTCCCTAAATCCCTATCCTCTTCCCCTCCCGGATCACCCTCTTCCACTGCTCCGCGAGAGCCCTCGCATACTCGTCCACATCGCCCTCTGTCCGGAGCTCCTGCCTCGAAAAGGCGACCCGCTTTTCTTCCATCCCCGCATAGACGATCTTTTCAGCGGGATGGAGGATCTCCTGCACCTTCTTGCGCCCCGACTCAAAGAGCTTGGGCGCCTGGGTCGTCCCCGCGTCCCGGAGGGCTGCCAGGCTCTTCTTTGTGGCGAGCGTCCCCTTGAGCTCGTTGAAGCCCTTCTCGATCTCGCCTCGCTTGGCCTCGGGCAGATCCTTCCAGCCTTCGACAAAGCCCAGCTTGGCCCGTTCGACCTCGATGGAATCCTCGGCCTTGGCCCGCTCTGCCTCGAGAAGGCTCTTGTGCTTGGCGACGAGGCTCTGCCAGAGATCCTTGGCATGCTTGGTCTGGCTGGTCTTGTAGAGGTCGGAACTGGAACGGGATGCCTCGATAGCCTCCACCGCCTCGGGCATGGCGATCTCCTCGAGATTGTCCCTGTTGTCATGAAGCCAGTTGTCAATGCTGCGCCAGGTTAAAGCATTGGGTCCCTTCAGGAAGGTCTGGATGGGTTCGATGATATCCTCGATCAGGGTCGAGAATTCCGCAGCGTAGTTCTTCCTCTCCTCGAGGAACCAGGGCCACTCGTTCTTGAGGAAGGATTCGAGCTTCTTGAAGGCTTCCTCCGCCTGGCTGAGAAAGGGGAAGTCCGGAGCGCCTTGTAGGGTCTCGCGGAAGCCATTCTTGAATTCGAGGAGGGCCTTCTTGAACTCGATGGCCACCTCCTTGCCGCTGGCACCGCCGTTTACGACATGGAAGAGGGATGCATGGAACTCCTTGAGCTTCCGGATATCGTCCTGGGTGACGACTGGTGCCGGCTTGATCAGGACGGCATCATGGCCTCGGTTTTGACTGAGAAGAGTGGCGACCTCGTCCTTCCCGAGGACCTCCGAGGATTTTACCAGCTCGATCTCCTGCCTCATGAAGAGGAAGGCGACGATGGCGAGGATCCCCCACTCGTACCAGCCGTACTGCCCCTTCCCGAACTCCTCCTTGATGCCAGCGAGGGTGATCGACTCGGAGTTGCCGTGCTTCCGGATGATCCAGTTGGCCATCTCGGTCTCGGCCTCGGTGCGGGCGGCGCCACCTGAGCCGAAAAGGTCGTCGCTCGGGTAGAGGATGCCCTTCAGGGATTCCTGGCTATAGCGGACCTTGAGCATCCTGAGGCTCGGGTAGGAACGGCTCACGAGGTCCTGGAAGGCCCGCTCGATGCGATCGAGGGGCTGGCCTCCCGCGGCGCCGATCTCCTGGTCCATGACCGCGAAGTCGGCCTTCTTGACGAGCTCCCTGACCTCGTCGGCAAGGCGGCGCTTCCGCTCGCTGTTCTGCGCAAGCTTGTCGGCCTTGATGCGGGCGTACTTCGTGTCCTTGTCGTCCGCCCGCCTGAGCCAGGCATCGGTCTTGAGGTGTAGTTCGAGATCGTCCATGAAGCGTGAGTCTGCGGGGAATATAAGCACAAGTTCCTTCCGGGCCATGGAGCGCGCAAGGAGGGCCGAGCGGTTCTCGGCGTCGGGGTGCCAGGGCGTGGCGACACGGAGCACGAGATCGCCCTGCCCCTTGGGCGTCTCGTCGTCCATCGCCTTTTGGAAGGCGTAGTCCTCGCCGTTAGCGGCATAGCGGATCTTGTTCCCCTTGAGGATGTCACCAAAGACGATGCCCTCGATATACCTGCGGCAGTCCTGGGCCGCGGCGCTTATGTTCCGGATCTCCTCCTCGACATCCTTCTCGTCGTCGGTGAGGTACTCGTAGAGTTCCCCGTTCCGCCTGACATAGGTCTCGCGCTCGAGCCGTGCCAGCGCCTCCTGGATCCTGGTGCCGAGGGCCGCGAGGTCGGTGTCGATGGAATCGGCCAAGAGGACCTTGAGGTTCTCGACCGTCGCCCGGAATTCCCGCACATATTTCACGAGGAGGAGGGCCTTGAGGAGGCGGATGGCGATCTCGTCGGGGATGTTCCGCTCCGCCATGTTGATCGCGGCGATGAGCCCCGTGTAGAGGGTCTGCCTGATCCCGTCGAACATGCCATCGAAGGAGGCAAAGCCGAAGAGGGCCTTCTGCCGCTCGGCCTTGCCCACATCCTGGAAGATCTCGAGCATCGAGCGCTCGCCCCGCGAGACGTGAGCCCCGATAAAGGCATTGTGCTCGCCCAGCCCGCGCAGGGCCTCCTGGAGGAGGTCGTACTGGTAGGCCGGGAAGGGGTAGGAATAGACGAAGGCCTCCTCGTCCTTGAAGTGGGCAGCCTTGGCCCCATCCCCGAAGGCGAAGACCGTGCGGAGGGAATCCTTCTCCTTGTGGTAGAAGTCCCGTAGCAGCTCGACACCGTTCTCGTTCTTCTCGAGGAGGCGCTTCTGGATGACTTCCCTGACGTCGGCTGAGCTCAGGGCCACGCGAAACTTGAAGCGCCCCATGATCTTCGAGAAGTCCATGCTCTGGCGTCTGGACACCTCGCCAACGAGCTTGTCGATGGCTTCCTGGCTCGTGACAAAGACCCAGGCCCGTCCGCCCGTCGCCACGCCCAAGGTCTCCACGATGGTCTGGAGGGAGAGCATGAGCTTCGTGTCATCGGCGATGAACTGGCCTACCTCGTCGACGAAAAAGTTGATCCGGTGCTTCTTGTCCTCCTGCCGGTCGAGCCAGCGGGCTACCTCACCGCAGAAGCCATCGACGGTGATGGAGTAGTTCTTCTCATACTGCTCGACGATCTTGCCTGCCTCCTCCGCGCTGATGTCGCGAAAGGCGGCCAGAGCATCGGCGAAGGCCCGCCGTCCGAGGAGGAGGGCCTTGGGACGTTGCTCCTCCCAGTCCTTTCCGGTTTTCTTCCCGTAGGAGGCCTTCCAGGCCTCGAGCTGGCCCTCCTCGTCGAGGTCGCGCTCGAAGGCGGCGATGGAGCCTGAGTCGGCGTAGTAGCCGCGCATCCGGTTGAACATGCGCTCGAAGGCATAGAGGACGGCGTTCTCGCTCTTGGCCTTGGCCGCCTCGGCGTATTGCTCAATGTTGAAGAGGACGCTCGTCGAGGACAGAGAGAGGATCTTCTCGAAGTCGGCGCGGAAGAGGGCGTCGTCGATCTTCCTGAGGAAGATGTCCCTGAGCCGCTGCCCGTCGACGCTCCGTCCCGACATGACGAGGGAGAGCATCTTGAGAAGGTGGGACTTTCCCGAGCCGAAATACCCGGATATCCAGACACCGTTGTAGGGATAGGCGGAGCGGGAGAGCGTCGCCTCCTTGTAACCCTCAACCAAGCGCTTGAGCTCCCGCTCGATCTCTCGGGTGATGACGTACTCTTCGACTTCCTGGAGGATGTGCCGCTCGTCATTGGCCTTGATGACCCCGTCGATGTCGCGCGCGATGTCCTTCGCGAGAATGTCCTTAAGCGCCGGCATTGATGTTCCCCCTGATTATGTATTCCTCGAGTTTGAAGGCCCGGTAGTAGCGCGCCTCGAGCTTGCCGAAGAGCTTGAGCTTGAAGCCCTCCTGGTAGGAGGTCACGAACTCCCCCGGAAAGAAGACGATGACCGGGCGATCGGAGAGCCGCGACTGGAGATTCGTGAGGATCTCGTGGGCCCTGATGTAGGGATACACTTCCCCCACCTGCCAGATGAAGGCGACCTTGGCGCTCGCTTCCTCTACGCGCTTGATGAGCTCCGGAACGACGACATCCTCAGGCGAGAGCATTTTCATCATCTCTGAAAGGAGCTTGGGCTTGTCCACCGTGGGCTCGAGCGAGAAGAGCTCCTCGAGCTCTCCCGAATCCTTGAAATGCTCGATCACGAAGTCATAGAGACCGAGTGAGGCGACAGAGATCCCGTCGAGGTCGAGCCGCTTGTTGAGTGCCTCGATCTTCCTATAGACGAGGGCCTGGTCCTCGATATCGTAGGCATAGATGAAGTAGGGCACTTCCTTGCCAAGGCCTTCCATCGCCAGGAACTTGGGACTGGACACGATCTTGAAGATCGTATCGAAGGTTTCCTCATAGTTTTTCATACGCTGTCCTGTGCCCGGCTCATAGACGATGCCGGTAGAGTAGATGCTCGAGCGCCATGGTATCGCCATGTTCTCGGTATAGACAAACCAAATCCCCCGGAATATTCGGAACTTTGATCCGATGATCTCTACCTTTTTCCAACAACATCCCTTCTGACAACATTCT
>JBMOIK010000229.1:0-6627 GCA_049317365.1 Rectinemataceae bacterium
AGAGTCCAGCCCCTAAATACGATTTCTTTGGCTGCGGGGACCTGAATAGTTACGAGAAATCAACCTGTCAGGGCGCCTTATATGCCCCCATTGACCAGCCGCCTGAGCTGGGCCGGGTTGCCCCGTCGGCGTCGTCTGAGAAAGCCCATGCAGGCGATTCACCGGCACCGTTGATGCCACCTGTGAGTATGCCGGAGGGCGTTGAGGAAGCAAGGCGCCAGTCGCTCGCCACGTTCACAAAGACCGGAATGTCGCTGGTGTTCCCCGTGGTCCAGGAGGCGAAGTTGAGACCTGTCGTATTTGTGCGAACCATAGAATAGGGCACCGAAACGCCGGATATCGAATTGTTCCTGACCGTAAGCGATGTAGACCAGGTTGTTCCCGCATTCGAGTAGATGAAGCAGCCGTGGGCATTGGTCGATCGGACTATGTTGTTCTCTATCGTCACCTTTCCCGAGGAGCCGAATGATCCCGCAATGGCGCTCATGGCCGATGGGTACTCGGTCGTGGGAGAGGCGCTCAGGGCAAGGCCGTTCAGGACAAAGGTGTTGTTGCGGATGACGGTACTTTCGTTCGCGAGCTTCAACCCCGTGACGATGCCATAGACAGTGCTGGCCGCGCTCGGATCACCGTATTGGTTCTTGTCCTTTGGATAGTCGAGAAGCGCGATGACGTTGTTCTCGATCAGCGCGCTCACGGCGCCAGCGCCTGTGTAGCCTGAATTCTCTGAAATGGCGATCGCAACAAAGCTTTCCGACAGGTGGCTCGGGTCGGTATGAACTATCACGTTGTTCTTGATCGTGATTATCGGGACGAAGCCATTGTTCATCGGGTTCGTGATCCAAAGGCAATGTCCGTTGGAGATATCGACGATGCCCCCATCCTCATAACGGTTATTGGTGAAGGTGACGCCCATCGTGTTCGCGATGCTGACACTCGTACCACCCTTGAAGGTGATGCCGTCGATGGTGAGGGAGTGACTGGCATTGATCATATCGTACATCACCAGGGCAAAATAGCTGCCCGCTTTGGGCGTGGCGGTTCCCGGCAAGAAGATTGTGGGAGAGCCAACATAGTCGACGGTCCAGGTTGCCGGATTGTAGCTGCCATAGAGGTTGGGGTAGATGTTCCCTGTCTTTGCGGCAGCCGCATAATCCACGGCCGTAGCCGGAGAAGACGGCGCATAGCTGCCCCCGGCAATGCGGAAATTGATGAGAGTGTTGGCATTGTAGGCTTTGAGCGAGTCGAGGGCTTTCTGCACGGTCGGGAAGGGATCCTGTTTCGAACCCGAGACTGCAGGCGAGTTGCTCGTGCGCCCCGTCGTGGAGATGTAGAGATCGGGAAGAACCGGACCCGTGTCATAAACTGGATAAAGCGTGATGTCGGAACTGCCCATGGCAAGGGTAGCCCCGGGGGCGTATGAGATGCCCGTTCCATCCTGCAGGCTGTTCCAACCAACGCAGATATAGGTCGCGGAGGTCGTGCTGTTTTGCCGGTACAGGTTGCCCGAGTTCGCCGCTACCGTGATTGTTGCGCCTGAAGCATAGACCCTTGTGTCGCTAGGTGGTGTTCCCCAGATGGAGGAACCCGCCACCGTCGGACTTGCGTAGGTCACAGGGTGTCCGGCAATTTGCTTGACCGTCACGCTGATCCGCTGACTGCCCGCCGACGCGCTGCCCCTGGTGACTGCCGCATCGAGGTTGACCACTGCGTCCGCAGCTCCTCGGGTCACGGTAACGGCACCCGTGCTGTTGTTCACGGCCGCCGCGGTGGTATTCGAGGAAGTCCAGACAATCGTGGTACCATGAGTGCCTGCGATCGGCAGCGTGAAGATCGAGGTGACCGATGCGGCCGAGTCGCCGGAGGCGTAGGTGATCCTTCCTGTGGCGTCCGTAGTGTCCCGGATGATGGATTCGGCGTCGGATAGTGGCACGACCGTGACGGTCAGGTTGCTGGGGCCGTCAGTCGGTGCTGCGTTGCCCTTGCTGACTTTCGACTTGAGCTTGACGGTTATCGGCGTTGTGGCGGGCGGTTCAGTGATGGTAACCTTTCCGGTGTCCGCAGCGATGCTGACCGTGGAATTCGGAGTCCCATCAACATTGACTGGCGTCCATGCGATACTCGTTCCCTGGGTGCCAGTCACCGGGAGCGTAAAACTTTCGGTGACGGCGTCCTTGCCTTCGCCACCCGCGAAGGTAATCCAGTCAGCTGAAAGTGTGGCGGCCGCGATGGCGATGGCCTTGGCCGGATCTGTTTCCGCCTTGAGGGTGATGGGAATGGTCTTGGTGAGACTCGTCGCGTCGGTCTTGGTCGCGGTGACAGTCAGGGTCACGACCGTATCAGCCATGCCCTCGGGAATTTTCACGAGGACCTTGCCCTCGGCCGTCACGGAGGGAATGAGGTCCGGGTGGTCACTCGTCCATGCAAACACGACATCCCCAGTCCCCGCGATGGGCACGGTGAAGCTCGAGTTCACTGTACCCGCGTTGAAGACCGTGGAAGGAAGGAGCGAGACAAAACTGCCCGTCGCCAGGGCATCGAGAGCGGCTTGTACTGGATCAGTCTGCATGTCCCCGCCGTTATTCGGGCTGGGGCAGGCGGTCAGCAGCAGTGCACATGCCATCATCGTCATCCCAAATAGACCGGAATATCTCGATTTCATTTCTTCGCCGCCTTCCTGCCAATTCCTTCGAAAATACAGCAATGCATGATGATGCAGGGACGGGAGTCTTACAATCGTCTTTTTAGCGATGAATACCCTCAATGAGGCGAGGGTTTCTCTATGATCGGTCAGTTTTTGCAGTGGTAGACACAGACATCCGCCCCAGGTTCGACTGCGCGCTCGGCGAGACGTCGGGAGGTCAGACCCCACGATCCCTTACAACTGAATGGACATTCTGTTGCGCGAGCTTGGTTCACTTCATCATCACTTGGGAAGGCGGCTCGGACATCGGGGGCTAATAGTGCCAGGTTGCTGCCTGCCGAATAGGCCTTGTGATACTTGCCACGGACGCCTTCGGCAATTGTACTGGCACCATACTCAGGACGAAGATCTTGATCCTTGGACTCTGGAATTGCTTTAGCCTTGCTCATATAGACGAATCTCCTGGGCTGTATCCGCCTGGCGCTGATAATGCACATTTTGTTTGCCCGTTCGACATGCGATACTACAGCCAAATAGCCCTGATCGGTCAAACCGAACGTGATCTCTCGATGCCCTTTGGGTTCGTCATGACGCCGGTACCGCCGTGGGGAGGCGACCGGGGGCTAGGCTACACCTCGACGAGCGCCACACCGAAACCCCAGCCGCTAGACCAGGTTGATCTCCACCCGCTTCCCAAAGGCACGAGCGACCTTCTGGAGGGTCTTCACGGTTGGGTTGCTCTTGGCGGGATTTTCCAAGCGCTGGTAGGACTGATAGGGGATGCCCAGGCGCGAAGCTATTTCGGACTGGGAGAGGTCACCCCGAAGCTTTCGGAGCTCCCATGCGACAAGGATGTGAGGCTCGACCGCAACGGGGTAGAGCCCTTCGCCGGGGCCGGTTGCGGCGTCCGGAAGGGGAAAGCCATGAGCCACATCGCTCTCCAGGCATCCGTTCAGGGCTTCGGCGGCCATGGCAAGGGCTTCGTCGACAGTCTCGCCCTCGGTGAGGCAGCCTGGAAGATCGGGAAAGACGGCGGTAAACCCGCCCTCGGGATCGGGATCGAGCCTGCAAAAATAGTGGGTCATGCTGCCTCCATTACTTCAATCCGGCATCTTTCAGGATTCCGTGAAGCGTTCCGACCTTCAGGTCCTTCGAGCCATGGATCGGAACGCTGAAAGGCCGGAAACCAGCCTTGCGGTAGATGTGATGCGAGCTGGAAATACGATCGAGAGCCCAGCCCTTCGTTTCAAGAAGCTTGACGACTTGCCTGCCCGTCATTCTGAAAAAAAACAAACTTTATGGTGTACCGTCAAGGAAAATCCCTCTTCATGAGCCCCCTCCCCGACCGAAAGGGTAGGATCGTTCCCGGGCATGCAGCATCTTGTGTGGTGAAATATCTACGGAGCCGTCGAGGCTTCAGAGTTGACGGGGGGCTTTAATTTTTCCTATCGGTCCCTGGGGCCTTTCATCGCATCGCTGATGACCTCGAGGGTCAGACATCACGGATTCCCCACTCCTGCGGCTCTCTCACCATTCCGTCCTAATTGGGTACATCTTGACCAGGGGATCCGGTGTGAGAAGTACGAGACCTTCATGCAGGGCCTGGGCAGAGGAAGGTACAGGTATCGAGAAGAATCCTCACGGAGAGCGACCATCGAACAGGTCTTCGAGATCCTTTGGCAGCGAATCGAAGAAGGTATCGGGGACGAGGAATGTGCCCTTGGCAAGTCCTATCTTCCGCGTTTCCCGATTGCTTTCGGGGAGTGCCGAAAGCAGAGCCACTGGTTTGTTCCATTTGCAGATGACTATTTCATTCCCGGCCCGGGCTTCTTCGACCCAGTGGCTGAGGTGGGTCTTTGCCTCGTAGAGACTGACGAACTCATTCATAGTCTCAATATAGATCAAAATATTGGTCAAATCAAGGATTGAATCGAAAAGTTAACGTCCCCCGAGGGTCCCTCGGGGTCAGCCCACGGGCGAAACTCAGCAAATGCGTCGCCCAGATGAGGACGCGCTATCTTGTCCTGCCCGCGAAGAGGTCGGCTTGCCTATGCATACCATTGCGGCTTAGGATATGCATGCGGAGGCGATGACGTATGCGCACAACCCTCGATATACCCGAATCCCTGCTTTCCGAAGCGATGGCCCTGACCCATATTTCCACAAAGACCGATGTCATCAAGGCCGCCCTTCGGAATCTCATTCAGAGGGAGAAGATCAAGGATCTGAAAAAGTACTTCGGAAAGGTGGATCTGGACATCGATCTTGAAAAGTTGCGAGATCGATGAATGGTACTTGTGGATAGCTCGATATGGATCGACTACTTCAAGGGAGTTGGGTCTTCTTTGCCGCTGGATGCCCTGATCGAAACAAATGACCTCTGTGTCAACGACCTTATTCTGGCCGAGTTGCTGCCTTCCATCAAGATCCGCAAGGAAAACAGGCTTATGCGTCTCCTCGAAAGCGTTGAAAGGATGCCCATGGATATCGACTGGCCCCAGATCGTCTCGTTTCAAATCCATAATCTCAAGAACGGCATCAATGATGTAGGAATCCCCGATTTGATGATCGCGCAAAATGCCATTCAGCATGATCTTTGGCTATTTGCCAAGGACAAGCATTTCCGCCTGATGAAACACCATGTGAAGCTGAAACTGTTCGAGCCTTAATTGTACAAACCCGTAAGGTCTGTTCCCACTGGCGCGTCAACCCCGCATGCTCGACACCTCAGGACAAGCCGCACTCACCGCGCCAGCAATGAGGGCGTTGCCGCCCGCGATCGGAACCCCAGACCGAAGGCAATAGTTGGGAGGATCGAGAGACCCCCATCCCCGAAGTTGGTCAGGTGGATTCCTGCGCTGGCATCGATTCCGAGCGATTCCTGTATCGGAAACCATGCACCGACTTACAGGGAGCCGTCATAGCGGAAATCGACGCTCGCGTCACTCGAGGTGGCGACATAGGCGAGCTGCCATTTCTGGATCGCCGGGCGGACATAGTATCCAGCGAAAAAATACTAATTGGCAAAGAGCCCGACGGAAAAATCGAGGCTCGACAGGTTCACGGAGCTGAGTATCGCATCGAACCGGGGGCTGATCCCGATCTGGATCTCGGGAGACAGCCGCATCGACAAGGCCAGTCCGAAGATGCCTGCGGCGCGTCGCCAGTAGGCGACTGGGAGAACAGCATTGCCCGTATCCGCTGCCGAGACAGCGGTTACGACTACTTCCGCCCATTCTCCTAGGGTCCTTCGGACCCTGTGCCGAGCGGAAGGAAGAGTTTCTATGCCCGCTTCCGCGGGCGACGGCATGCAAGTCCTTCTTCCTCTGCCCATCCTGCGGTCAGGGTCAGCGAAGCTGACCTCGACGAACGCGAGCGTTCGTCGTCATCTCATGACCTCGGGGAATACCTTGCGGACGACCTGCTCCTTCGCCTTCCCCATCGGCAGTTCGGCGCGAACGGAGTTCGCGATGGACAATACTCAAGGCGTTAGTGCTTGAGGGGGGCTTCGATAGCCATGACCGCTTCTTCTTTATTCCGGTCGGGGCCAGCGACGTTCTCCAGGAGCTCTGGAGACAGCGGGCAATCGGGTTCTTCCTGAAACAGGGTCTCATCGATGCCGCCTTGGCTGAATCCATGCTTGGATGGATGCACTCGGGCTTTTCCGTAGAGCGAAGCCTAGCGCCGCTAGACTCCGTTGGACTTCATCGCCCAGGTTACGCGAATCGCTCCGCGATTCGCGAAGGCATCTGGTCCGGCGGTACGGGGTGTACTCATCGCGGGGGCGAGGCACCTGGAAGGAACGGCCAGCACTACGGAACAGGGCGCCCGAGCGCTGGTACGGACGGGCGATGATCCCTGCCGACGATCCGGCATCGGCCGAGGCAGACACACCGGTGGCAGGCGACGCTGTCGAGGTCGGCGCCGCTGCGCGAAAGAAGGCTGCGCCAAGCGCGAAGCGCTTGGTGAGGCTCGGCTCCTCG
>JBMOIK010000230.1:0-6618 GCA_049317365.1 Rectinemataceae bacterium
CCGGCGCTGGGGGCGCCGGCCCGGCCCTGATGCCGGAAAACAAGACGCCAGTCTCCCCGAACCAGGGACAGACCCTCGGCCTTTTCAGCAATGACCCCCGAGCCTCCGTCGGCTACACGCTGCTCGCGCCGAAACATAATACCACTACCTACCTTCTCGACAACCAGGGCCGCTCCGTCCACCAGTGGGCGAGCGCCTACGAACCAGGACAATCCGCCTATCTCCTCCCGAACGGTCACCTCCTTCGCGCGGGGATGCTCAGGGTCCAGGGGGGCACCGGTGGCGGCGAGGGCGGGCGGATAGAGGAGTACGACTGGGATGGAAAGCTGGTCTGGGAGTTCGAGCATGCCACCCGGGATTACCAACTCCATCACGACATCAAGCCCCTGCCCAACGGTCATGTACTTGCCCTCATGGTGGAGCGCAGGACCGGCGCCGAGGCCGTCGCAGCCGGCTTCGATCCCCGGCTCCTTCGGGACGAGTACCTCGCGCCAGACGCCGTGGTGGAGATAGAGCCCAGCTACCCCAAGGGCGGCCGCATAGTCTGGCAATGGAAGGTCTGGGACCACCTGGTCCAGGACTTCGACAGGACCAAGGCCAACTACGGCGAGGTGGCCGCCCATCCCGAACTCATCGACACGGACTGCAACGGGAGGGCCACCCCGGCTTTCTGGAATCATATGAATTCCCTCGACTACAACGCCGCCCTCGACCAGATCCTCCTCAGCGTGCGGGGCTGCAACGAGATCTGGATCCTCGACCACAGCACGACCACGGCCCAGGCCGCCGGCCACAGCGGGGGGAAATCGGGAAGAGGTGGCGACCTGGTCTACCGCTGGGGCAACCCGGCTGCCTACGGTCGCGGCAGCAGCGCCGATGCGGTCCTCGTGCAACAGCACGATGCCGAATGGATCCCCGACGGCTCCCCCGGTGCCGGACACATCCTGATCTTCAACAACGGCTACGACCGCCAATGGTCGAGCATCGAGGAGATCGTCCCACCTGTCGGGCTGGACGGCCGCTATGCTTTGGCCAAGGGAGCCGCCTATGGACCCGAGAGGTCAGTCTGGCGCTACGAAGCCGCGAAGCGCTCTGATTTCTTCTCCTCGGAGATTTCGGGGGCCCAGCGCCTGCCCAACGGCAATACCCTGATCTGCGCAGGTGTCGTGGGGAATCTCTTCGAGGTCACGGGGACCGGTGAAATGGTTTGGCAGTACGTCAATCCCGTGGTCCGCGGCGGCATCCTTGCCCAGGGAGAACTCCCTGGCAAGGACAGCCGGGGACACCTGTTCAACGCCGTCTTCAAGGTCCACCGCTATTCACCCGATTTCGCCGGACTGAAGGGAAGACTCCTCTCGCCGATCGGCGTCATCGAGCTCCCCATCTCCCAGAAAGGAAAGACAGGCTTGGACCGCTTGGATGAAGTGCAGAGGGAAAAAGCAGCCGCACCCGGCGCTGCTCCTGCCATGCGGCCACCGAAACCCAATCCCGGTCCCGGCACGGGGACGCAGGAAGGCAGGCCTTGAAGCGCCTGATCTTATTTCTTCTGCTAGCCACCTCCTCGATCTTCGCCTACGAGAGGCTTCAGGGTCCGACCGAAGTCCTCTACCTCGACCCTGCCAGGGTCTCGCCCGGCTTCACCTTTTTCGGTGTGGGCGGAAGGACCTACCTCATCGACCTCGAAGGCCAGGTCGTCCACACCTGGCCGATAGGGACCAATCCCCACCTCCTCGACAACGGCCACGTCCTCGACGCCGCGAAGGACGACCCCAGCGGGTTTCCGGGCTTCCGCGAAGTCGACTGGGAGGGAAGAACCGTTTGGGAATACACGGAAAAGCGCAGCGGCTATTTCCCCCACCACGACTGGGTCCGGATCTTCAACAAGAGTCTCGGCGCAGCCACCACGCTCTACATCGCGAACAGGAACATCACCAACGCTGAAGCCCTCGCGGCCGGGGCCGACCCGAAGAAGGCTCCCTACCGCGATGCCCAGATGGACACCGTGGTCGAGGTCGACCAGGCCGGCACCGTCGTCTGGGAATGGCGTTTCTTCGATCACCTCGTCCAGGACCTCGACCCGGGCAAGGCCAACTACGCCGGTGCCGGAAAAACCATCAAGGACCGGCCCGAGCGCCTCGACATCAACCTACCCGGAAAGCCCCTCCGGGCCGACTGGCTCCACTGCAATTCCCTGGACTATAATTCCGAAACCGGACACCTGGTCATCAACTCCGTGCAGGGGGAACTCTATGTCATCGACCATGACGGCACCTTCGTCGCAGGGGACACCACAGCCAGCATCGCGAAGGCCGCCAGTTCATCGGGTGACTTTCTTTACCGCTTCGGCGACCCGGCCCGCTATGCCCAGGGCGACCCGCCCCGCGTCCTCGAGAACTGGGACAGGGCGACGTCAGGGAACAAGCAGATGGGAGGTTCGCACGATGCGCAGTGGATCCGCCCCGGGCTCCCGGGGGCAGGCAACCTGATGGTCTTCGACAACGGCCAGTACCTCTTCCAACACACACCCCAGTCCGCCGTCCTCGAGATCGATCCCCGCCTCGATTCCGCGGGGAAAAAACAGGCCAACTATGTGAATCCGCCCGACTCGGGCTACCGGCGGGAATCCTACGACAAGGACACCCACAACGAGCCCCGGTGGATATCGCGGCAGGTCGTGCGGGCCTACCGCTCGGTGAACAGCCACGGTTTCTTCAGCCACATCGGCTCGAGCGCAGAGCGGCTTGCCAACGGCAACCTCTTCGTCTGCTCCGACACCGAGGGACACTTCTTCGAGGTGACGGCTGAGGGAGAGCTGGCCTGGGAGTACATCAACCCGATCACCCGCGATGGCCCCGTGAAGACCCTGAATGACGTCCTACCTATGACCAATTCGGTCTTCCGGGCCTTCAGGATCGAAGCGGACGATCCGGCGATCGCGGGGCGGAGCCTCGTGCCGGACGGGACCATCACCGAGCGGGCGGCCCGGGGCATGGATGCCTACCCGCAGCGACCTGAGCGCCCGACAAACCCGATTCCCGCCGGGGAGCCCGGGAAGAAGGCAGCTCCGTGATCGGCATCGGTTCCGGAGTCGCCCCGCTCCTGCCCAGGATTCGTTCCATGAGACCGCCTCGGCATTTCATCCTCGCCTGCCTCCTTCTCCCCTTCGCCATCCTCGCACAACCCTCGGGCGGCCCGGGACTCGGGATTCCGGCGGCTGACTCACCTCGCGCAAGGGGCAGCACCACCGGAGCGGCGCCTCCCCGAGGATCGCGGGCCTCTCCGGAGCTCCCGGCCATCGCTCCTCTGGGCGAACTTCATCTCGGCACCCTCCTCGAATTCCCCGGCACCACGAGCGTGGGCCTCGCAACTGCCTTCGACAAAACCTGTGAGTACTATTATGAATATGGCGAGACGCCAGGTCGCCTCGACAGCCGGACCGATCGGCGCGTCGCCTCCGCGGGTTCGGTCTCCCGTGACAGGATCGCGGGCCTCGCTCCTGGCAGGGTCTACTCCTACCGCCTCGCATGGCGGGAAAGCACGGCATCCTCCTTCTCCTTCGGTCCGCCGGGGCGATGCGCCACCATGAAGGGCCCGAGCAGGCCCTTCATCTTCGCTATCGAAGCCGATCCGCATCTCGACGGGAACTCGAGCGCCGCAGTCTACGAGCGCAGCCTCGACCTCATGGGATCCGACGCGCCTGATTTCGTGATCGACCTCGGAGACACGGCGATGACGGAAAAGCTCGCGAAGGATCCAGCCACCAGCGTCGCGCGCTTCAGGCTGATCCGCTCCTATTGGGACACCATAGGAGGCAGTGCGCCCTTCTTCATGGTGGCAGGCAACCACGACGGAGAGCAGGGTTGGCTTGCCGGATCGGGGAAACCGGACAGCAAGGAGACGACGGTCCTTCGGCGCACCTGGCTCGTCGACGCAGCCGACGCTCCAGGGAAGGATTTCTCGGTGCAGGCACCCACTGTCTACAGCTTCGAATGGGGTGATGCCCTCTTCATCATGCTCGATCCCTATATCGCCGAAAGCTCGAAACCTGCGGAGGGCTGGGACTGGACCCTCGGCAAGGACCAGTATGACTGGCTCGCCGCTGTCCTAGCACGTTCGAAGGCCCCATTCCGCTTCGTCTTCATCCATCACCTCGTCGGGGGCAGGGGACGGGATGCGCGCGGAGGCGCGGATGTGGCAGGTTACTACGAATGGGGAGGGCGTTCGATGAACGGTTCCGACGACTTCGCGGCGATGCGGCCAGGATGGCCCCTGCCTGTTTCCGGTCTCCTCGCGAGCCAGGGTGTCACTGCGGTCTTCCATGGCCACGATCACTTCTACGCGCGGGATGAGAGGGAAGGAATCGTCTATCAGGAAGTGCCCCAACCCTCGCTCGCGCGTGGACAAGCGCCGCGACCGGAGCAACTGGAGGAATACGGCTACTCCACGGGCGATTTCCTGCCCTCCCCCGGCTACCTCCGTGTATCCGTCAGCGCCGATCGCTCACGTGTCGAGTATGTCCGGAGCTCGGATGGTTCGGTGGGAGCTTCCTGGGATATGGTTCCTCGGACTAGGTAAAGCAAAGAAATCAAGGGAGCCCCATGGACTTTCGAAAGCCCGTCATCCTCTACGCCGACGACGAACCCCGCTTCCTCCGGCTGGTCGGACTCTTCCTCGACAAGGATCACTTCGATGTCCTCACGGCGGCTGACGGCCGAAAAGCCCTCGAAATGCTGGGAAAGAGGCCCGATATCGACCTCGTCATCCTCGACGTCCTCATGCCTCTCATGGACGGCTACGAGGCCCGCCGGGCAATTCGCGCCTTCTCGACTGTCCCCATCTTGATGCTGACCGCTCTCGGTGACGAAGTCCACGAGATCCGCGGCATCGAGGTCGGAGCCGACGATTATCTCGCGAAGCCCTTCTCCAGGGACCTCCTCTGCGCGCATGTCCGCGCCCTCCTCCGCCGAGGCCAACGTGAGGATCCCGACATCATCGCATCAGGCAACCTCGTGCTCGATGCGGGAACGAGGGAGGTCCGCGTCGAGGGGACTCCGGTCAGCCTCAGCTTCCGCGAGTTCGAACTGCTCCGCTTCCTGCTCAGGAACCGCGACCAGGTCTGCCCGCGGGAGCGCATCATCGACCAGGTCTGGGGATATCTGTACGACGGCGACCCACGGACCCTCGACACGCACATCAAGTCGCTGCGACAGAAGCTCGGCGCGGCCGGATCGCGCATCGTGACGCAGCGGAACGTGGGCTACGCCTTCAAGGACGCTCGAGAGTGACCTCGATCAAACTCAAGCTGACGCTCGGAGCGGTCGCCCTCCTCGCGGGCAGCGTCGTGCTCCTCTTCGTCGCATCCGTCTTCCTCCTCGAACCCTTCTACGCCGCCGAGACGAGGAGTGTCTTCACGGGCTTCAAGTCGTCGATGGAAGCGGTCTCGGAGGACCTGCAATCCCTCGAGCGCGAGTCGAGGAACCTGACCGCGGGCACCGAGTACAAGATCGTCGTGTTCGACCGCGACGGCATCGGACGCCTGTCGTCGGTGCCCGAGTTCCATCCCGGAGACAGCTTCCCCTTGCCGAGGGAGCAAGAGGAGTTCTTCGCCTCGCGGCGGGAGCGCCTTGACAGCGGCCAGCCCTTCTTCGGAATAGTCGCGGCCAATCCTCCCGGACAGTCGGTGATCCAGCTGATGAGCCCGCTGAAAGGGCGGAACTACATCGTCATCTCCCAGCCCCTCGACCACCTCAGACGCAGCATGTCGGCCGCCTCGCATTTTTTCCTCGTCGCGGGGGGGATCGTCTTCCTCCTCGTCTTCCTCATAATGCTGTTCATCGCCGGAAGATTCGTGCAGCCAATCCTCGAGCTCTCGGGGATCGCGCGACGCATCGCCGCGGGGGACCTGACAGCCCGCTACGGCCGCACGCGGGGTGACGAGATCGGGCAGCTCGGCGAGAGCCTCGACGCCATGGCCGCCGAGCTTGCAAGGAGCATAGACGGGCTCCAAGAGGCGAACCGGGGCCTCTCCGGCAAGCTCGAGGCGCAGGAGCGTTTCATCGCCGGGGCCTCCCACGAGCTCAAGACCCCGGTCGGCCTCGTCCGCGGCTACGCCGAGGCCCTGAAGCTCGGCATGTTCGCCTCTGACCAGGAGCGCGAGGAGCTGGTCGACATCGTCCTGAAGGAGGCCGACCATCTCAACCGGCTGGTCATCGACCTCGCGAGGATCGCCGCGGCGAAGGCGGCCCCTCCAGCGGAGGCGGTTTCCGTGGAATCCGACCTCGCCACCACGCTCTCCGCGGCGGTCTCGCGCTTCGCGCTCAGGGCCCGGGAGCGAGGCGTCGCCCTCGGCTTGATGGCGCCGCAGCGATTGCCAGCCCGCTTCGATCCCGGACGCATCGTCCAGGTCCTCGACAACCTCCTCTCGAACGCCCTTCGGCACACGCCGGAGGGCGGAACCATCGAACTGCGCGCGGAGCTCACCCCAGCCGCCCTCAGAGTGGAGGTCGAGAACAGCGGCACGCCGATTCCCGAGCGCCATCTAGGCCATCTCTTCGAAGCATTCTACCGGGTCGACGAGGCCAGGACCCGGCAGGATGGCGGATCGGGCCTCGGGCTCGC
>JBMOIK010000231.1:0-6585 GCA_049317365.1 Rectinemataceae bacterium
TGGGTCCGGAGGCAAAACAGGCTCCAGCAAGGGAAACAAGGCTTTGCTATGCGTTTCCCCTCCGGCTGAGTACCTTGACAGGCAATGGAGGACATCATGGACATGTTCAGGCGATCGGCCCTGGCCTTGATCGCATTTCTCTTCGCATCAGTTTCGTGGGCAGAGGGCCTGGATTTCGTGCCCCAGGCCGAAGCGGAATCAGGAGCGATCAAGCTCCTCCTCCATACCTACCGCGTCGGTCCCGCGGCCAGCAGCAGCACCTTCGACTTCGTGAACCAGGGCGGACAGGAGATCCTCTTTCCCTTCAACCGCCTGACCGCCTTCCTCGACATGGGAGAGCGGCATGAGCTCCGCTTCACCTACCAGCCGCTCGAGATCGTCACAACTGTTAACTTCAGGTCAGCGGTCACCGTCGATGGCAAGATCTTCAACGGCCCCACGAGGATGACCTACGGCTTCCCTTTCTACAGGACAACCTACCTCTACCGTTTCCTGGGTGACCCGGGGGAATCCTGGCTGTCTGCCGGGGCTGCAATCCAGCTCAGGAACGCCTCGATCCGCTTCGAGTCCCTGGACGGAAGCACCCTCGCCAATTCCCAGAACCTCGGCATCGTGCCCGCGCTCGCGCTCGCTGGCCGCCTCGACCTGGGTGGAGGCCTCTTTGCAGCCTTTGATGCCACGGGCATCTACGCCTCGAGCGCCTTCATCAACGGTGCCAGCTTCACGTTCGAAGGTTCCATCCTCGATGCCTCGGGAAGGATCGGATACAAGGCGGACAAGGCAGTGGAAGTCTTCCTGAACGGCCGCTTCTTCGGAGGCAGTGCCGCTGGCGTTTCTGGCTACGAGCGGACAGCCTGGGGCAACTCGGTGAGCGGTGAGACCGCCAACTACATAGCCTCGGCCGCTCTGACACTCGGGGCGACGGTGAGGCTCCCGGAGTGAGGCCTGGGGGGCTTCTGCCCCTCAGACACAGGACTGGGTTGGACGCCTGCCTGTAGGAGCGGTTCGCATGTCCACCGGGAAGAGGCTTCCCTGGCGGTCTCGGAGGCGTTCCTCGACGCTCTCGATGATGGCGTTGAGGTGACGCGATTCCGCGACGAAGTCCAGCCGGTCACCCGGAACCACGAGCACGGGCGCCGGCTCGAAGCACTCGAGCCATTCCTCATAGTATCTATTTAGTCCCTCGAGGTATGCATCAGGGATGGATGCCTCGAATTCCCTGCCTCTTATACGTATGCGCTTTTTCAGCGTCTCCACGGAACATCGCAGGTAGACGACGAGGTCGGGCGGCGGCAGCAGCCCCGCAAGGGCCTTGTAGAGCCCGCGGTACGTGGCCCAGTCCCGGTCGCTCATATGGCCCTGTCCGTGGAGGTTCCGGGCGAAGACCTCCGCGTCCTCGTAGAGTGAGCGGTCCTGCACCACCGACCAAGGGTCGCTGGCGAGCTCGTGGTGGCTGCGGAGACGGTGCGTGAGGAAGTACAGCTGGGAGTGGAAGGCCCAGCGGCCCATGTCCGTGTAGAAATCCTCAAGGTAGGGATTTTCGGCCACAGGTTCGAAATATGGCCGATACCCGAGGCGGTCGGCAAGGAGCTGGACGAGGGTCGACTTGCCAGCACCTATGTTGCCTGCCACGACAAGGTATTTCTTCACGTGGACTCCAGCGTCATCCGTGACGTTCGCGGGCTGCGCTCGCGAGATGCCGTGGCGCGACATCCTTGTCGCGCGTGCTGACCTGCGCAGGCTGCGCTCGCGCAGGTCATAATCGGACTATTTGCCGAAGGCGGCGAGGGCATTCCTTGCGGAGCGCATGATGCTGTCCGACCACTTCATGTTTGACTGAACGGCCAGGAGGGCGGGCTTGACTATGGAGTTCTTCGAGGTTGCGGCGGCTTCGATCGCCACCATCACCATGCGGTTCCGCGTCTGGTCACCTACTCCGCCGGCCATTTTCTGGTTCATTTCGATGAGGAGATCGGAAATCACCTTCGCCGCAGCGTTGGAACCGTTGATGCCGAGGGCCTGCAAGCCCAGGATCTTCTCCTCGTCATCGAAGCCATTGATGTAGGACTTGGTTTCGATGATGACAGTATTGATGTCTATTCCGTTGAGCGTATAGGTTCCCTGATCCCTGGCCTTGAGGTCGATAAGGCCACGAAGGGCAGTCTTCCTCAGGATGGCGAAGTCCTGGGCTGCAGTCTTCCTGTTGACGTCATCCTGGCTGTGTCCGATGAAGAGTCCGAGTCCGGCAGACTGGATCTTGCGGTCCGCCGCTGCCTTGGATCCGAGTTCGAGGGCAAGGGCGCGGTATTTGCGAACGGCACTCATCTCGGTTCTCACGATCTCCTGCACGGGGTCGGTCGGATCGGCGCAGATATCCGGCAGGGACTTGAGCGCCTGCGAGCGTATCCGCTGTGAGTACCAGCCGTCAGAGGCAAAGAACACGGGCTTGAAGCCCTGTACATCCTTGATCTTGCTGAGGGCTATGATGCATGCGTAGGCTATCTTCTCGTCGCTGTCCGCGGTGGTGGCTGAATGGTCGTCGTTGAGGTTGCGCAGCATGAGGGAGATCTTTTCCGCATAGTCATTGGCCCTCATGCGTCCGAGCGACATGATGCACTCGGCGCGGGCGAGCGTGTCTTCCATCTGCTCCACCCCCTGCCAGAGGAAGACGGCCGATTCGAGGTTCTTGAACTTGCCGAGGGCCTCGGCGACAACACGGACGGTGACTCCATAGAGGGCCTTCTCGGAGGCTTCCTTGTAGCTGTTCTGCGTATTGAGGAGATCCACGAAGGCAAGGCCGAGAATGGGCGCGACGATCCGGTCATCCAGGGCGACCAGGCTCTGGATCACCGAGTACTTGTCCTGCAGGTTCTGGGAATCATGGTAGATCTGGCTGTAAACCTCGGTCATCTCGTCGCCGGAAACAGGCGCAGCGATCGCGCCAAAAAAGACGAGGATCGCTGGCAGCAGGAAGATGCGCTTCATTCGTAGTACTCTCCTACTCAAAGTAGACTTCAATCTTCTGGTCTTCCCGCACTGTGTACTCGGAGACCTTTTTTTCCTTGACCTTGCCAACCCCGTCGGAAACCACTGTCGTGAGGCGTTCACCGAGCGGCCCGAGTGTGTAGTCAGTCGCCTCGGAGAGCGAGCCGTCGGTGCGCCTGACCTCGAAGCGGACGAGCTGGTCGGCGGAGAGGATGGAGACCTCCTTCTTCTGCACGGTTCCCAAGCTGTCCTTGTAGGCCCGAATCTCCTTGTCCCCGGAATACTCGACGGAAATCGAGCCGGTTACGATATCGCCGGCGTTTTTCATCGTCACGAGCGTCAAGCGGCCTCTGGTATCATAGGTATAGAGGGTTGAGGCCTTGAGGATGTTCTTCGAATCGAAGTATTTCCAGAGGGTCTTTCGCCCGACAGCGTCATAGTCGTAGGAGGACGCCGACTGCAGGCCGCCCTTCGCGTCAAGGGTCTTCTCCGAGGCGACGAAGGCAGTCCCGTCGGCCGTTTCAGCCCAGGTCAGTTCGTGGCGCGACCGGACCTGCCCATACTTGTCAGAGATGACCTCGGCGACGAGCATCCCGCCGCGGTACTCGGAGGTCGTCTTCTCTATCGGCTCGGTGACGTTTGCGTCGTAGGCAGCCTTGAGCTTGAGCTGGGTAAGACCGGCATCCCAGGTATAAATAGTGTGCCCATCTTCCTGCCCGTCTGCGTAAAGGACAGTCTCCTTCAGAATCACAGGGACCCTGATGATTATAGTGCGCTCCTTCCTGACCTTTGAAGGGGGCGCAGGAGGAGGGGGAGGTTCGGGAGCGGCAGCGACCGCTGCTGCTGGCACCGGTGTCGGCGCAGGCTCTGCGGCAGGAGGAGGTGCTGGCTGGGGCGCTGGCTGTTCGATGGGAGCGGGAGCGGGAGCGGGAGCGGGTGTCGGAGCGGGCTTTGGCGAACCTGCGCAGGACACGACAAGGGCTAAAATGGCCGCCCCAGTGACCATACTCGCAAAGACAGCGGCTGGACGGCGCATCGATACCTCCATGTGACATGCGTGATTCGGCTTGTTGGTTATTGAACGGGAACAAGTATAGCAGAAAAGAGCCTGCGAAGGTAGACCCCGCAGGGCTCCGGCTCAGGATTCCGCGAGGGCGCGGTCGAGGGCCTTTTTCAGGAAGACAAGACCCTTCCGGGCCTGCGCCTCGGTCAATATGAGGGGGGGAAGCAGGCGGATGACATCGTCGCCGGCAGTCAGGACGAGGAGGCCTTCCTCGGCGCAGAGTTCCTTGACCCGCTCTGGCTTGGTCGTGATGACCGCACCGATCATGAGGCCCCGCCCGCGCACTTCGCGGACGAGCGGATGCTTCCAGGAACGGATTCCATCCATGATCAGCTCACCGACCCGGGCTACGGACTCGAGGAAGCCCTCCCTCGCGAGCTCGGAGAGCACCACGCGGGCAGCTGCGGTGGCCAGGGGGTTCCCTCCGAAGGTCGAGCCGTGGTCGCCCTTCCCGAGCACGGTCGCAGCCTCGCCCCGGGCAAGGACCGCGCCGATCGGCACACCGCCCCCCAGGCCCTTGGCAACAAGAACGACATCGGGCCTGATGCCCGCTGCCGTAGAGGCGAGAACCGCACCGGTCCGGCCCATGCCACACTGCACCTCGTCGCAGATGAGGAGGGCACCACGCTCGTGGCAGAGGGCCTCGGCCCGCTTCATGTAGTCGACCGAAAGCGGGTAGACGCCACCCTCGCCCTGGATGGGCTCGATGATGAGGCCGGCGGTGGCCGCGTCGAGGGCGGCCAGGTCGTCGGCGGGCACGTAGGCGAAGCCAGCTGGGAAGGGACCGAAGTACTTGTGGAATTTCTCCTGGCCGGTGGCAGTGAGAGCTGCCAAAGTGCGCCCGTGGAAGGAATTGACGAGCGTGACGATCTTGTTGCGGTCGGGGGACTTGGAGGAGCCGAGCTTGCGGGCGAGCTTGATGCCACCCTCGTTGGCCTCGGCGCCGGAGTTGCCGAAGAAGACTGCGTCGAAGCCCGTGGCGGCGCAGAGCTCGCGGGCGGCAGCCATCGCCACCGGCGTATTGTAATAATTGGAAACATGTATCAGGCGCGCGGCCTGCGCCCCCAGGGCAGCAGCCAGGCGTGGATGCGCGTGCCCGAGGCTCGACACGCCGATGCCGCTGGCGAAATCGAGGTAGGACCGCCCGTCCACGGCGGTGAGCACTGCCCCCACGCCCGACTCGAAGACCAGGCCTGTGCGCTTGTAAGTATCCATGAAACCGTCAAAACCGCTGTCGCCCATGCCGCCCATGTTGCTCATTTCTGGCTCCTGTCTGTCAGTGGATCATCGTGCCGAGCCCCGAGTCCGTGAAGAGCTCGAGGATCAGGGAGTGAGGAGAGCGCCCGTCAATGATGTGGGCGCTCGCTACGCCTCCGTCGACCGCCTGAGCGCAGCACTCTACCTTGGGAATCATGCCCTTGGCGACGGTGCCGTCTGCGATGAGGCCCGGGATGTCGGCACGGGGAAGGTCATCGATGAGGGTCGAGATGTCGGAGAGGTCCCTGAGGATGCCTGGCACGTCCGTGAGGAGGAGGAGCTTCCGGGCCCCCACGGCCACGGCTATCGCCGCGGCTGCCGTGTCGGCATTGATGTTGTAGTAATTGTGATCGTCTTTTTCGCCGATGCCGACGGTGGCGATGACGGGCACGTAACCGGCTCCGAGCGCCGCAAGCAGGGGTTCCGGATCGATGCTGACTATGTCGCCCACGAAACCGATGTCGGAGAGCGTGTGGCGCCGTGCCCTGATCATCGAACCGTCCACGCCCGAAAGCCCCAGGGCCTTGCCGCCCTCGCGCCCGATGAGGGCAACGATATCCTTGTTGACCTTGCCGCACAGGACCATGCGGACCACTTCCATGGTTTCCTCGTCCGTATGGCGGAGCCCCTTCACGAAAGCCGGCTCCTTGCCCAGGCGCCGGAGCATCGCGTCGATCTCGGGACCGCCCCCGTGCACGAGGATCGTCCGGATGCCGACCGCACCCATGAGGACTATGTCCTGGGCGACGGCCTGCCGCACGTTCTCGTTGGTCATGGCGGCGCCGCCGTACTTCACGACCACGGTCTTGCCCGCGTAGGCCTTGATATAGGGCAGGGCCCTGACCAGGATGTCCGCCCTCGCGTTGTCCGATATGATCATAGTTAATCCCTTCTTGCCCCGGCCTGAGGTCCGCGGACCTCAGGACCGGTAGTCCCCGTTGATCTTCACGTACTCGTAGGAAAGGTCACAGCCCCAGGCTGTCGCGCTTCCCTCCCCCTCGCCAAGTGTCACGAGGATCTGGATCTCCCTGTCCTCGAGGACCTTCTTCGCCTTCTCCTCGCTGAAGGGCAGCGGCGCTCCGTCCTTGCAGACCTCGATGTAGCCGCGAGGGCTCTCGAAGGCGAGGTCCACCTTGCCCGGGTCGAAGTCCGGCCCCGCGTAGCCGAGGGCGCAGAG
The DNA here is from genome assembly GCA_049317365.1 of Rectinemataceae bacterium. GTDB lineage: Bacteria > Spirochaetota > Spirochaetia > Treponematales > Rectinemataceae > CAIJMU01. Next base: position 6,483 of record JBMOIK010000231.1, read on the forward strand.
GATCCGGCCCCAGTTCGCGTCCGCCCCGAACATGGCCGTCTTCACGAGGCTCGAGGAGATGACCGACTTCGCGAGGGCTTCGGCGTCGTCCTCGCACCTTGCG
>JBMOIK010000232.1:0-6561 GCA_049317365.1 Rectinemataceae bacterium
AGGGTCAGACCCTCCTGTTCTGGCACACTTGCGGCGCGCCTGCCCTCTTCCCCTACGCCCGCCAGATCACTTCCGCCGCGGGCGGCAGAAACCTGAATACAAAGGACCAAATGTGAAAGTCACTCCCGAGATCAAGGAATGGCAGGCCCACCTCCAGGCCGAGCGCGAGGCGGTCTGGCTTTACGAGGGCATGGTCGCAGCGGAAAAGAACGAGACCCTCGCGGGAATCTACCAGCGCCTGGCCGAGACGGAAAAGCGCCACGCGACAACCTGGGAGAACCGTCTCGTCGAGGCGAAGGTAACCATTGTTCCTTTCAAGCCAGGCATCCGCAGCCGCATCCTCCGCTCCATGGCGAAAAAGAACGGCGCCCAGGCTGTCGTGCCCCTGGTAGCGGCCATCGAGGCGCAGGCAGCAGCCTCCTACGCGAAAAACCCGACAGCCGACCGCGAGGTGGCGGCGATGGAAGGCGAGGAGCGTTCCCACGCCCGTGTCTTCGGCATGATGTCGGCAGGCGGCACAGGCGTCGAGGGTGCGGACCTCGCACGCTTCGAGGGACGGCACCGCTCGGGCGGCAACGCCCTGCGGGCAGGCATCCTCGGGGCGAACGACGGACTTGTGTCAGTATTTCTCTTGGTGATGGGTGTCGCGGGGGCAGGCGTCCCGCCCAGACAGATACTCGTGACCGGTGGGGCGGGCCTTGTGGCAGGTGCCCTGTCGATGGCCCTTGGCGAGTGGCTCTCCGTGCAAAGCGCGCGCGAGCTGTACACAAACCAGATCGCCATCGAGTCGCGCGAGCTCGACTCCCTCCCGGAGGAGGAAAAAGAGGAACTGGCACTGATCTATCAGGCCAAGGGCATCGACGAGGCCACAGCGCGCCTGTTGGCCGATCGCCTCCTCTCCGACAAGCGGACTGCCCTCGACACCCTGGCCCGCGAGGAACTGGGCATCAACCCGGAGGACCTCGGCGGCTCAGCCTGGGAAGCTGCAGGAACAAGCTTCCTCCTTTTCGCCGCCGGCGGCATCCTCCCCATCATCCCCTACCTCTTCCTGTCAGGCTGGCAGGGCATCGCTGCCAGCGCCGCCATGGGCACCCTCGGGCTCTTTGCCCTCGGCGCCACCTCGAGCGTGCTTACCGGCACACGCTTCTGGCTGTCGAGCCTCAGGCAGGTCCTCATAGGATTGGTAGCTGCCGTCATCACCTTCGGGATCGGGCGTCTCGTCGGGTCGGCCTTGGGCTAGACTCTGCTCATTCCCATGAAAAGGGCAACGACTGATCGCATACTGACTAGTGGAAAGGCTGGCCATGACTGCCTTCCCCTTTGCGATCACGACCCTCACTGCCATCCACCTCGCCACAGCCCTGGTCGTGAGGGACCGGGAGCCAGACGAGACAATCCTGGTATTCTCCCATGATCTCGGAATGAAAGGCTGCGCCAGGGTCCTGGGCTTTGGGGTTCCACTGGCTGCCGACCCCCTCATCCCGCATTGAGGGGACACGCGGGCAGGCGCGGCCCCGACCTAGTGACTTTTTCTCATTTTTCAAGTATCGTCGCGCAAGCATGGACAAGTCACCAACCACCACCTACAAGGTCGGTCAGCGAATCGTCTACCCCAGCCAGGGTGTAGGCAGGATCCAGGATATCAAGGAAAAGGCCTTCAAGGATTCAAAGATCCTTTACTACACCATCTACCTTGAGTTCTCTGACATGACGGTGATGGTCCCTGTGGACAAGGCAGACGCCCTCGGGATACGGGCCATCGTGCCCAAGGTCGAGGCCGAAAACGCCCTCGTCTTCATCTCCGAGGAATATGCGCCGATCCCCACCGACTGGAAGCTCCGCTACCAGATGAACCTGGACCTCCTCAAGAAGGGCTCGGTCCTCGACATCGCCTCCGTGGTGCGCTCGCTCTACCACCGCTCGAAGATCAAGGAACTCCCCATCCTCGAGCGCAAGCTCTACGACTCGGCGCTCAACATCCTCCAGGACGAGATCTCCTTCTCGCTCGGGAAAACAAAAGAGGAAATCGCGGAGTTGATCAGGGCCAGACTGGAAGCATGAGCGGGAGGGCCGCGCCGCTCCCCGACGATCAGAAATACCTCTCCGGGCAGCTCATCACCTGCCTCGGAAACAAGCGGGCCCTCCTCGGATTCATCGGGGAGGGCCTTTCGCGTGTCATGCAACGGCTCGGGGGCAGAAGGCCCTCGATCCTCGACGCCTTTTCGGGCTCGGGCGCCGTCTCCCGCCTCTTCAAGCTCCACGCGAGCCGCCTCGTGGTCAACGACCTCGAGCCCTACGCCGAGGTCCTGTCGCGCTGCTACCTGGCCAACCGCTCCGAGACGGACCTCGCCCGGCTGTGGGAATTATACAAGCAATTCGTACAAACACTCGGAAATGGGCCGCTCTCGCCCGGCCTCATCTCGCGCCTGTACGCGCCGGCCGACGACAGCCGCATTGCCCCGGGCGAGCGGGTCTTCTACACGACGCGCAACGCGTGCTACCTCGACAGCGCACGCAGCCTCGTGGACGGGATGGGCGGAATCAAGGAAGCCGACAGGCCCTTTTTCATCGCCCCCCTGGTCGTCGAAGCCTCGATCCACGCCAACACCTCGGGTGTCTTCAAGGGTTTCCACAAGGACGCATCAACGGGCCTCGGGAGCTTCGGCGGCAGGAAGGCGGACGCGCTCGGCCGCATCAGGGGCGACATCGAGCTCCCCTTCCCGCTGCTCTGCGGACGCGACTGTCCGGTCGAGGTCCTCCGGGGGGACACGAATGTCATAATTGACAGCATCGGGGAGGTCGACCTCGCCTACCTGGACCCTCCCTACAACCAGCACCCCTATGGGTCCAATTATTTCATGTTGAACCTGCTTGCCGAATACCGGCAGCCTCGGGACCTCTCCCGGGTATCGGGCATCCCCGGGGACTGGAACCGCTCCGACTACAACAGCCGCGGCCGGGCACTGTCGGCCCTCGCCGGCCTGGTAGCCCGGGTGCCGGCGAATTTCCTCCTTGTATCCTTCAACTCAGAGGGCTTTGTCTCGCGCCTCGAGATGGAGGAGCTCCTTGGGAAACACGGAAGGGTCGAAGTCTTCGAGACAGGCTACAGCGCCTTCAAGGGGAGCCGGAATTTCTCCGGTCGCCCTGCCCGTGTGAGCGAGTACCTCTACTTGCTCGAACGGTCATAGGCCTGGAACCCTGGGAGCTGAAAGAACCTAATTAGGAGGGTCGGGCCGTCGCCCCCCCCCGCCTGCGCCTCCACCGGCGATGAGGGCGACCGATAGGGCGATTGCCGCGAAGGCGAGATACTGGAGGGGGTCGAAGGGCAGGCTGAAGACGGAAAGGCTCGCCAGTGCCGGCCAGAGCACCTGGAGACCGTAAAAGGCCGGGGCAACGCTCCCCATGCGACCGTCCTTGTAGGCGAGTTGCACGATCGCGAAGGATGAGGCCGAGGCCAGAAGGTAGAGCCAGAGCCAGGGATGGAGGAGCCAGGACGCGAGGCCCGCTTCTGCCTGGGCGCCCAGCAGCTTCATGGGGAGAATCCCAAAGCCACCCAGGGCGCCTGCGATGCCACCGATGGCGATAGCCAGGCCCTCGCCGCGAAAGCGCCGCCTCAGGCCCAGGGCGACAAGGGCCGCCAGAGCCGGAAGGGCCAGGAAGAGGAACACCAGACCCTCGGTCGCTGTGCCGCCCAGGGGCACGGCACCCGCAGATGGTGCGCCTCCCGGGGCGATGCCCCGAAGCCCCGCAAGGCCAATGGCCGCGAAGAGGACGAGGGAGAGGAGCAGGCTTCGTGGACCCATGGCCTCCTTGAGGAGGAGGCGCGAAAAGAGGGCGGTGAAGGCTACGTTCGAGCCAATCACGGCGGCCACGACGTTGGGAGAAAGGCCCAGCAAGGCAGCGTAGTTGAAGACCGGGGCCACGTTCACAAGGGTAAAACCGGAAATCCAGCCAAGGCGATCCCGCCTATGCAAGCGCTTATGGTCGCTCGGGGATCCCGGATGCCCCCCCAGAAAGGCAATATGCCTCTTTTGCAGGACCATCCCGAGCGATAGCAGGGCGTTCCCAGCCAGGGCCAGAGGGAAGGCGACAGCAGGATCGTTGAGCATAGTCAGGGGCTGTGAGCTCAGAGGCGCCTCGAGTTCCTGCGGATGCCGTCAAAGAGGGGGGACCACGCTGAGTCCAGCCTCGAGAAGACTGCGGGATGCCCTGGCGGTGCCTCCACGCTGACCTCTCCGCCTTCGAAGCGCCGCGAACTCCAGAGGTGCACCCACTCACCCTCCGGCAGGACCAGCTCGACCAGTTCTTTTGTCCCCCTGGCAGCCGCAACGAGGAGATCCCGCCCGTAGGCAAATTGGTTGGCTCCGTACTGGCTGACAGCCCCCCCATGGTCGAAGGCAGGATGCCGGATGAGGGGGATGAGGGCTTCCCGATATTCTCGTGCCACCTCCTCGTGCCAGGAGCCGAGTTCGATGAAAATCGCATCCATCCTGGCAAGAAATCGCAGGTCCTGCTGCCGGGTGGCTGCGATGCCATCGAAGGAGGATTCAAAGACTGGCCCGAAGGCTGCCAGCTCAAGGGCACGGTATCTGGCATTCCTGGCAACAGGGGAGTATCGGCGGCTCCTCAGAAACCGGGTCGAGAGCCTGTCAACAAAGCCTCGAGAGGGGTCAAGCCAGGCTACCCCGCCTCCGGAATACCCATGGGCCAGGAGGGCAGCGACACGCAGGGAAAGGTCCCTGGGATCGGCGACCAGGGCTGGTATGGAGGCAGCAGGCATTCCCTGGAAGGCTCCGCTGCCGATCACCGAGCTTGCGAGGAACTCTCCGGTCGCACCCCGCTTCGATGCCCTGCAGGCGTCCATGGCATCACGGACCCAGGCAGCTGTCCACAGCCCCGGGATGGAGTCAGCGGCAAGCTCGGTGCCGGTGACCAGGAAGGGTGGCGGAGTACCATCGATCTCCAGGCCCGAAAGACCTAGAGAATCTATGCCCTCTGCCAGGCGGCCCCTGAGCCAGGCGCGGGCCGCCTCTGAAAAGGGGTCGAGCCAGACCACGTCGCTGTTCCAGCCCTGCGTGCCGAAGACCAGGCCCGCATCGCGGGCAGCTTCGGCGGCGGCCCCTCCGCGACGAAGGGAGGCGGAGGCCCTGGCAAGAGCCTTGAGGCCACGCGAGGTGATGAGGGCAACACGCTCGTCGTGAGCCCTAGGCGATTCCATGATGTCGAGATCCTGGAGCCTGACGCCTGCAAGCCTGATCCCAGCCCCCTCAAGCTGGCCGAGTTGCCGCTCGAGTTCAGGCAGGCCCGACCGAGTGGCAAGGATGAGCCCTTCCCGGGTCCAGGCGGGAGGCAGGACTGCCCTGCCGGAGATTTCGCTGAGGGATCGAAGTGCCTGCCCCGAGCTTTCCCCAGAACCGATGCGTATCGATGCAGGCGCGTGTGCGAGGCTGAGGGCCAGCCTCCCCTTCGCCCGGCAATCCACCTCGGCCCAGCCCTCGCAATCGATGTGGAACCAATCGTTGCCGCTCGAAAAAAAAGACATGATCGGCCAGGCCCGTCCTTTAAGGGGGAGGGGCATGAAGGGGAGCCGAATGCCGTGGGGGCTGCTGGCGTTCCAGGCCTGGATGCGCGGCGAGCAGAGGACGGAAGCGGCGCTTCCATCCGCTCCCCCGCCCATCAGCTCTGTGCCGAGGGGGAGGGTGAAGGCAAGCCTGATGGCCAGTCCCGGCTCCAGGGCTGCGATGCCCATCCGATAGCTAGGACCTTCGACACGGGCCTCGATGCCCACTCTCCCCTCGAAATCGATGCGGACACATTCCGGGCCGTCTTCGAGCACGGAAAAGCCACGCAGGGGCAGCTCACGGGCGAAATTGCGCCGCGCCCACAGGCCGGCCCTGCGACCGGTCTCGATCCATCGAAGCGGTGGAGTGGTGGAGACAAAAACCATCGGGACAGTGGCCGAGTGGGCAAGGATGATGCGGCTGCCGAAGGCAAGAGAAAATCCGTCCTTCGTGGAATCGAGTCGAAGCATTGATCTTCCTTAGGTGGCTGAAACCTGGCGGTGGGGTCTGAGGAAACCGAAGAAGCTCCCCACGAGGCCTCCGATGATGTGGGCGAACTGGGAGATCTGGTCGCGATTCGCGATGCCGTTCCATAGCTCCTTCCCGAGGAAGAGGACGAGGACCAGGATGAAGGTCAGGGGTATCTGCCCCTTTTCGAAATTGGTGATCGAAGCCAGGAGGATCATCATGAAGACGATGCCGCTGGCTCCCAGAAGCACTGTCGAAGGAAAAAGAAGGACGTTGAGCACTCCGGTAACCACGGCGGTCACGAGCATCATGATCAAGAGGGTCACGGAGCCGTAGCTGAGTTCCAGGATGGGTCCGAGGAGGAGGATGAAGCCGAAATTCGACACGAAGTGGTCGAGCCCCGAGTGCCCTATCGGATGGGTGAAGAGCTTTATCCAGTCCTGGATCTGGCTGGGATGGAAGGGCGCGGGGGTGGAGAACCAGAGCTGGGTCAGGCCCGGCAGCAGGGTCGAGGACAGGGCAAGGACGACCG
>JBMOIK010000233.1:0-6547 GCA_049317365.1 Rectinemataceae bacterium
GCCCTTCTGGTTCGCATGGCATTTTCACTAGGATTCCAATTTTCCTAAGGAGGCATCAATGGACTTTCAGAAGCTCAAGGAGACGGTTCGGCAAGGCTCAGCCCTCAGGTTCAGGGCGCGTACGCTCTCGAAACCCGGATTGTCGATGGCCGACGGATTCCCTGCATCCACTTGGACAGCGTACAGAGTCAGGCGAACAGGATGGAGTTGGCCCTTCTTGAAGCGGCACGGGCAGGCAAGATAGAGCTGCCTATAGTCCAGGTCGATTTCGCCGCAAAAGACCCTGAGCTGAAAGAAGTAGGCACTATTACGAGTCTTGAGGCTCCGCACAGGCTCGCGGACGCTATCCTTCGTGACAGTGCTGCTGGAGGGAAAAGGTTCCGCGACCTCCCGGAGGGCAAGGTGCTGGAAACGGCCTCCATCCAGAATGCTGCCGGACTTTTCGAGATATGTCCAACGGCACTGCTTTTCGGGATCTGGGATTCAACGGGGCCGAAGGGTGGGCTGGGTGTCAAGTTCCAGCGTCTTGCCGAGTTCGCGAGCGAATTTCCTCTGCCTTCTGGCAGGGGCCACATTGAAGCTGCCTCATGGAGGAAGTAAGCCTCCTAGCCACATTGAAGCCCACTCTGTGCACGCATAGTCTGTCCTGATACTTTTGCGTATTTTGCATATTCATCTCGTATTACGCATATAGGGAGGCATCATAGGGCTACTGCAGCGGAAGCGCATTGAAGGATCGCGAGGCTATCGCGAAGCTATCGCGAAGCCTGCGATTGGATACTAGTCCCCTGCAGTCAAGTTAGGGCCGGGTTTTCGGTTCTGCCTGCAACACAGTGGCAGCCAACCGTAACTAGCAAAGAAGAGAAACCGCCTCTTCCGAACAAAGGAGCGGCATGATGACGGCTTCTCCGGATTTTTCGAGTCTTTTGGCAACGGTAACGCTCGGCAAGATCCAATGTCTTGAAACAACAACTCAGCGGCTGGGAGATATCCAGGTCGGCAAGGATCTTGCCTATACTACCGAGTCTTGAAACAAGGCTACACAAGAGCGCATTTCGCATTGCTGTACTTGGGCGAAATGCGTTTTTGTGTATCCAATGCACCGGACTCGGTAGTAACGTCCAACAACTATTAGGTGATAAGAATCCAGAGAAGATCGGAGATTCCGGTCTTCTTTTCCGGATCAAATTCGAGGTAAGTCTAAAAACCAGCGATGGCAGCTCCATCGGCCTGGTCGCCATCGCTTATGCGGTCTTTTTCGAACTCAAAGATCCGGCAGCTTTTTACAAACTCTGGGAAGATGAGCAACTGCGCAGTACCTTCCAGCAACAACAACTGCAAAAAACCTTATGGCCCTATTTGCGTCAATTCGTCTCAGAAAGTCTTCTGCGTCTCGAGCTACCTGGACTCACTTTGCCGTGGCTGCTCTAGGCAAGCATCCTCCGCACCTCATCCATCGGCAGCATGTTCAATACCAGGGCCTGGGAGCGGTCAGGCCGGGATTGCTGCCAGGATGCGTAGAGGCCTTCCTCGCAGGCCAGGACAGTGACGTAGCGACTCGAACCCGTGCCCCAGGGGCTGACAAAGGCCGGGAAGAGGGCTGAGAGCCGCTCCACGTTTCCGAAGCCCGCGCCCTCCGTCGGGCCCTCCACCGTGCCAGAGAAATACCCAACTCCACCCAATTCCTCGCAGGAGTGGCCGCGGGGCCGTCGCTTGGCTTCTGCGTGCTCCTCGTGGCTGCGAAGGCACTCGCCCCCGTCGTAGAAGACGAGACTGCAGGCCTGAGCCTCGGCGAAGGCGCCCACTCGGGGTACGTCCAAGATGCAGGTAGTCCTGCTGATCGCCACATCCCAGGTCCTGCCGCGTTCGAGGAAGGAATAATCAGGCTCGCCGGGAAGTCCGCCCTCAAGAGGCGCATAGCCAGAGTTGGAGCTCGACCAGAGGTAGGGGTGGTGGCAGAAAAAGAGGAAGCGCTCACCACAGCGGGTCGCATACAGGAAGGGGTCCTTGATGTGGAGTCGTTCAGGATCGTCGCTCCACAGAACGGTCGACACCTGTGCATCGGCGAGGGCCTCGGGGCTCGCTGCGGAAAGGAGTTCGATGCTCCAGACACCGGTACAGGGCTTCAGGTTGGAGGCCACCTCCTGTGGATAGGGCCTGCGCTTTTCGGAGGATACGTAGAGCGATGTCCCCTGTCCGGTAATGCGGAGGGCGGAACCTTCAATTGATAGGACTTCAAGCCCATCGGGCGAGAGCTGTTTCTTGTCGAGGCCGAGGACTTTGCTCCAGGTCACGCCGCGGTCCTCCGAGCGGAAGAGTGCCAGCTCCCGACCGCGGTCGCCGAGGTCGAGGCCGGTTCGGGAATCGCCTGCGTTGCGGTAGCGGCCCGAAAGCCAGAGGCTGCCGTCGGGAGCCTCAACCATGTTCCCTCCGCCGAACCAGTAACCGGACAGGGGGCGCTCGGGAGCCACGATGACGCGGGCTTTTTCCTGATCGACCAGGGCCTTCGATAGTCGCTCGAGCCGCAGTTCGAGGGATTTCTCCAGCTTTGCCATCATACGCCTCCACATTGATGAACAGCGAAAAATAGCGTAGCGGACCATGACCTGCTGTAATTCCTGGCTCAGAACAAAAGCACGCCCTTCATGTAGCCATCCTTCCGGTCGAGGGCGATATCGAAGATATCCGTGGGCCTGTCGAAGGACGCTGTATGTGTCACGAGCTTTTCGTTGGAAAAGACCCCCTTCGCCATCAGTGTGATGGTCCTCGGAAAGAGGTCGCCGAAATGCGGGTTCGAGCCGGGATGGATATTGAGGATGCGCCAGGCATTGACGTGCCACTGGTCCAGATCGAACTGGAGCTCATGATGGTTCCAGGCGAAGTTCTGGATGATTCCGCCAGGTTTGGCCAGGGCCAAAGCCATGCGAAGCGAGTCCGGGCTGCCTGCGGTTTCGATGATGACGTCGAAGTGCTTGGCATAGTTCCCGAGGGGTTTCCCGGCTTCGACCTGGACTGTCTCGCTTGCGCCCATTTCCTTGGCTAGGCTGAGTCTTTTTTCGTTCACGTCGAAGACTACGACTTCGCCAGCGAGCATGTGCGATAGACCCTGCATGAAAATGAGTCCCATGTAACCGGCGCCGACAAGGGCGACCGAGTCACCCGGCTGGATGCCCGAATAGACGAGGCCGTTGACAATGCAGACGACAGGCTCCACGACCCAGTACTTCAAGGGGATGTCGCTATCCGGAATCACCGAGACCTTCTGGTCGGTCCGGATGGCGTGGCGGGTCAGGAGGGGACCGCCTGGTGTGTCGATGGGCACCTCGTGGCAGGCAACACGCTGGCCGACCTTGACCGAGCTCACGCGCTCGCCCACCTGTGTCACTCTTCCGATGCCTTCGTGTCCTGCAAAGTAGGGATAGGGATGGAACTTCCCGAAGCGCCCCGCATAGGAAAGGACGTCCCAGCCGCAAATCCCGCACAACTCCATCTCGACGGCGACTTCGTTCGAGGCGGGCTCGGGGATTTCCAGCTCCCGCAACTCCACCCTTCGTTCTCCCAGATAGCAGAGGCCCTCTGTTTTCATGTCCATGTCTCCTTGGAAGATGGGGCCTGGCAAGGCGCCGGGCCCTCGTACCCTAGTCCGCCTGTTCGCGCAGCCGGTCCAGGAGGACCGCCCCAATTATGATGAATCCCTTGACGACGAGCTGGAAGTAGGACGAGATCCCCAGGAGGTTCATCCCGTTGTTTATGACTCCTATCATCAGCGCGCCGACAAAGGTCCCCCAGATGCTGCCGCGTCCGCCATTCAGGCTCGTCCCGCCAATGACGACTGCGGCGATGACGTCGAGCTCGTAGCCGATGCCTGCCTGGGGTCCGCCTGAATTGAGCCGGGACGTGGAGATCAGGGCGCTGATGGAAGCGGTCAGCCCGGCGATGACGTAGGCGAGCGATTTAAAGAAGCCTGCATTGATGCCCGAGAGTTTCACCGTCTCTTCATTGCCGCCGATGGCGTAGGTATAGCGGCCGAGCCGCGTCTGAGTCAGTACAACATAGGCTATCAGGACTATCCCGAGGAATATGATGATCGGGACCGGAACCCCGAACACATATCCTCCCCCGATAAAGCGGAACTCCGGTGCAAAGCCGGAAATCGGATAGCCCTTGGTATAGATGAGGGTGATGCCGCGGGCGATGCTCATCATGCCGAGCGAGACCACGAAGGGAGTGATTCTCCCGACTGTGATGACCAGGCCGTTGAAGAGGCCGCAGCTGAGGCCGACAGCCATGGTCAAGACCAGCACCAGGGGGAGGGGCATGCCGCTCTTGAGCATCCCTGCGCAAATCGCGCCAGAGAGTGCGAGGATGGAACCGACGGACAGGTCAATGCCCCCCGTGAGTATCACGAAGGTCATGCCGACCGCCATGATTCCGTAGATGGAGGTCTGCCGGATGACGAGGATCATGTTGTTGAGCGTGAAGAACACCGGCGACATGAAAGACAGAAGCGCGCAGATGATCAGGAACGCGATCACGATGCCATAATTCTTGAGTGTATTGCGCAGGTTGAACTTCATGCCGCGTGTCTCCTGGATCGATTTCGTCTACGATGCGCGTGAGTGAAGGCCCAGCGCGTATTCCATCACATCTTCGCTGCTCGCTTCGCCCTTCTTGAATTCCTTGACGATCTTTCCGCTGAACACGACCTCGATCCTGTCGCTCATGTTCATGATCTCCAGCAATTCCGAGGACACCATGATGACGGCGGCCCCCTGCAAGGCGAGGTTCTGCATGAGTTTGTAGATCTCGACCTTGGCGCCGACATCGATGCCTCGCGTCGGTTCATCGAAAATGTAGATCTTGCAGTTCCGCACGAACCACTTGGATAGTACGACCTTTTGCTGATTGCCGCCCGAGAGGTATCGCACCTGCTGCCTGATGGTCGGGGTCTTGATCTCCATCTTCGCGACCATGCCGCGGACCAGGTCGCCGATCGTTTTCATCCTGAGGAGTCCGAAGCGCGAGAATTTGTCCAGGATCGTCAAGGCGGAGTTGTCGAAGACGGAGAGCCCCAGCACGAGGCCCTGCTTCTTCCTCTCCTCGGGTATCAGGCCGATTCCCTTGAGCACCGCGTCCCTGGGGTTGCGGATGGCCGTTTCCTTCCCATCTATGAAGACCTTCCCTGAGTCCCGTTTCAGATAGCCATATATGAGCTGCATTATCTCCGTGCGGCCTGCGCCGACGAGCCCCGTGAATCCCACGATCTCGCCCTTCCTGACGCTGAAGGATACGTCCGAGCAGACGCCCTTTTTAGTCAGGGCCTCGACGCGGAGGACCTCGGCGCCCACGGGAATTTCGGCTACCGGGTATTGCTCGCTCAGGTGCCGGCCGACCATGTGGCGGATGATATCCTCGGTGGTGAGTTCGGCCAGCGGCTTGGTGACTATCATGCTGCCGTCGCGGATGATGGTGACGCGATCGGCTACCCGTGCCAGCTCCTCGAGCCTGTGGGAAATGTAGATGATCGAAACGCCTGACTTTTTCAGGGCGTTGATCATTTCAAAAAGCCGCTCGACCTCGTTGCCGGTGAGGGGGGCGGTGGGCTCGTCCATGACGATGATGTCGGCCTTGAGGGAAAGGGCCTTGGCGATTTCGACCACCTGCTGGAATGCGGGACCTATGCTGCGTATTTTTGCCCGGGGATTTATATCGACGTTGAAGGGTTTTAATAGCGCATCGACATCGGCGTGCATCTTCTTCCAGTTGATGAAACCGCCGGCATGCCGGGGTTCGCGTCCGAGGAAAATGTTTTCCGCCACCGAAAGATGCTGTATGAGGTTGAGTTCCTGGTAGATCACGCTGATGCCTGCATCGATCATCTGGCGGATGCCAGTTACAACGATCTTCTTGCCGCGCAGCCGGATTTCACCCTCGTCGGCCAGGTAGAGACCCGAAAGGATCTTCATGAGGGTCGACTTGCCGGCGCCGTTCTCGCCCACAAGTGCGTGGACCTCTCCCTCGAACAGGTCGAAGCTCATCTTGTCGAGGGCGCGCACGCCTGGAAACGATTTGCATATTCCCACCATTTCCAAGAGCGTTTGCATATTCAGTCCCTCCGCCAGTCTAAATGCAGGGCCGACAACTATTGTCGGCCCTGGTTGCGGAAGTTCTTTACTTGGTAACGGGAAGGGGATTGATGTAGGTGACGTTCTTGGCGGGATTCTTCTTGCTCTTGATCTTGTCGAAGAGGGCCTGGAGGGCCTGGCCGGCCTGCTTGCCGGGGAACTGGTCGATGGTCGCGCCGAGCTTGCCTTCAGCCATGTAGGCGAGGGCGTCGGTCGTGGCGTCGAAGCCGATGGTCACCTTGGTCTTGAGATCGATGTTGGCACCGGACATGGCCTCGATGGCGCCGATGATCATCTCGTCGTTGGCGCCGAAGACGGCGTCGAACTTGGGATAGACCTGCATCAGGTTCTCCATGACCGACTGAGCCTTGGCGCGGTCAAATTCGGCGGTCTGGGAAACAAGGATCTTGACGCCGGACTTT
>JBMOIK010000234.1:0-6539 GCA_049317365.1 Rectinemataceae bacterium
ACGGCCGAACTCGCCTACGAGTACCTGGTCAAGGGACCGATCTACATGGGCATGACTGATTCGAACGGCAACCCGATCTATTACAACTATGACATGCCCACCTTCATCACCCTGCCAAGTACTCCCAGGACCACGACCCTCGCGGCCATCGAGGCCAGGCCCGACCAGCTGAGCCACGGCCTGTCACTGAATGTCAACTGGCCCCTCCCGCTGGGCTTCGAGACCTATGGCAGGCTGCAGTACTGGAATCATAGCAATTACCTGAATGTCCTCGGCGATTCCCGGCAGTTCGTCCTCTTCTCCACAGGAGTGCTGTGGAGGTATTGAGCAATCAGAGGGAAAGTGAGCAGCCACTGGTGAACTGGAGGTCGCTCCGCGCTTCCAGGTAGAGGCCAGTCGATGCCTGGAAGGTCCGGGCCTTGATCCAGTCCAGTTCGGCCCAGAACCTGAAGCCTGCCCATGATACGATCCTCGGGAGTTCGAAGTCGCCGCTGAGGCTTGCGACAAGGCTCTCTTGGACAGCGTCGCCCGAGGGGGTCACGCCCGGGTAGTTGGCAAAATTTGAATTGTTGCCATCCTGGCTGTGGGACAAAAAGAAGTCCATCAGGCCATGGCGCATCCCGAAGAGCCTGAAAGAGAGGCTCCCGACGCCGCGGAAGCGGTAGGAGCAATCCCACTGGAGAACCTCGGCGTCACCTCCGTAAGGATATCCGATGTAGTTCAGGCTTAGCACGTACCCGGGGCCGGTGGGATATCCGTTCATGTAGTACTTCCTGAACATGAGGAAATCGATGGCCTGCCTCCTGTAAAGCGTAGGCGAGGTGTAAGCTCCTTCCAGGGAGGAACTCAGGATCCCTGGCCCCAGGGCGACCGAATATTCGACTCCTCCGAGATAGCCCATCGCATCGGCCTGGGCGTCACCCTCCGTGGGCGCCTTCCCCTGGTCCATCACAACCTGGGCGTAGAAGTTGAGTCCCTTGAACGGGGAAACGTCGAGCTCGGCGTGGGCGATGGCATTGAACAGGGTCATGTTGTTGAGGTTGTGGAAGATGAAGCCAGGATTGAGGTAGCCGAAGTTGAAGATATCGTTCTGGTACATCACATTTTCGGAAACGGCGAAGGTCAAGCCCTTGAAAATTCGGAACTCAAGCCGGTGTGCCATGAGGATCTTGAATTTATTGTCCTTGGGTTCGCCGGGGGAGGGGTTGGTCTCGAAGAAGACGTTGAGCCATTCATACTTGAATGCATCCGAGAAAAAGTCGAGCCGGGCGAAGTTCTGGTAGTCCACGTGGTTGTCCAGGACAAAGTTGCCCGAATGGCCGTTGCCCCAGCTGATCTTGTCGCGGGACAGCGATAGGTTCCAGCGGGCTCCGCCCACCGAGGCGATGGCACGCTTGGGCCACTGGTAGTCGAAATCCTTGGGCATTGTGAGGACATTGGTGAGAAAGGGTGCTCCGTAGATGACCGAATGGGAAGTGAGGATAGCCGTGGTGTCGGCAGGTGACACGATGGCACCTATCCCGCCCGGATAGACAGTGGTGGCAAAGTAGAGGCCATCCTGGGTGTTGTAGATATTCCTTCCGTATTGCATGTCGCAGTAGGTATAGAAAAAATCATCAAGGGAAAAGCCCAGGGAGACCTTCACAAGGGGCCTGCGCTTCTCGAAATCGTAGACCCAGTCCTTCTCCTGGTCGAAGGTCGTATTGCTGTGTAGGTAGGACTCGAAGGCCGCGTCAAAGTCGGCGGAAAACTGGAACCCATCCCTCAAGCGGAAGCGCAGGCCCGGTTCCACCACCTTCGCGACAGAATCGTAGAGGGCGGCTTCAGTGTCGCTGAGGGAGGTCCTGTCAACACGCGCGAGGATCAGGTTCGCCTCGGTTTTGCTCCAGGGCCTCGCGTTCGATGGGGTCCCGTTTCCCGTGATCAAGTAGAGGGCAGCCATGTCGGCATACACCGCGGATGTGAGGGGAAGCATTTCCTGGGAGACGATTGTGTCGGTGGCTTTTGTCGCTTGAGGAAAAGCTCCGAGTGTCATCGAGACACAGAGCGACAGACCCAGAATCCTCAAAGCGAAACTCATTCGTGACCCCTCGCCCAGCGACAGCCTCAACCCACGCTTAGCCATAGGGCGTCATTGTACCGTTTCGGCACAGAAGGTGATAGTTCCGGATGAGAGGCGAGGATCGAAGGTTCCTGGCCGACGAGTATTTTCCATCAGCTCGCATGAATACTCCATTCACAAGCACGGGAATCCATCCACAATTACTAGCTGATCAACGCTACATCGGGAGTAAAACCAGCATGAACAGTCGCGAGCGTGTGCTCAGGGCCTTCGGAAAAGGACAGGGTTTGCCCGACAGGGTTCCCCTCCAGTTCGATCTTTGCCGCTCCCTCATCGAGGAGTTCGGCCGTCGTCTTTCCATCAAGCCCGAATATGCCCTTTCCTATTATGAAGACCTAACCTATAGGATTTCGGCCAATGCCATACGCACGGCCCTTGGCTCCGATTGCATCGTCGTCGGGGGCACGGTGTCCCGGGACTTCGTCCCGACACCGGTAGGGGATGGCGCGAGCCTCAATGAGTTCGGCATGTGGATGAAGCCCTCGACGCTCTATGTCGATGTCATCAAGTGTCCCCTTGCGGAAGTTTCCTCCATCGAGGGTCTTGATGCCTGGCGCTTTCCCGACGCCTACGCTCCCGGCCGCTTTGATGCTGCGCAAAACGATATCACCCGTTTCGGCAAGGATTTTTATGTCATCGGCGACGTGGAGCTATCCCTCTTCGAACTGGCCTGGCACCTTGTCGGCATGGAAAAATACCTTATGGATTTCGCCATGGAAGAGCCCTGGATCGAGAAGCTCAACGACCAGGTGGAGGAATGGACCACTGGCCTCGCCCTCCAGCTGGTGGCCCTCGGCGTCGATGCGATCTGGCTCGGCGAGGACCTCGGCACCCAGACCTCCATGCTCATCTCTCCCGACATGTGGCGCGAGCGCTTCAAGCCCCGCTATGCCCGGCTCATACGGCGACTGAAGCGGGCCAATCCCGATCTCCTTGTTGCCTTCCATTCGGACGGAGCGGTTGCCCCCCTCATCGAGGATTTCATCGAGCTTGGTGTGGACATCTACAACCCAGTTCAGCCGAACGTCCCCGGCTCAGATCCCCAGGAACTCCAGGACAAATACGGCGGACGGATGGCCTTCTTCGGCGGAATCGACCAGCAGGAACTCCTCCCCAAGGGAGATGCCTCCGCAATCAGGGCCGAGATCGCCCGGCGGGCCAGCATCATGGGAACCACGGGAGGGTACCTCATGGCACCTGCACACATCATCCAGGCAGACGTGAGTCCCGAAACGGTGAAGGTGTTCGTTGAGGCGGTGCTGGGGAGCGCCGGAAGCTGAGTGCAGCAGGCTACGACATCGTCAATTCCACTTCGATGGCGGGGTTCCGGTCCTTTTCTTGAAGAGGTGAGAGAAATAATAGGGGTCGTCGAAGGAAAGCATGTGGGAAACCTCCTTGACCGAGTACTGCCCCAATTCGAGCAATTCCTTTGCCCGGGCGATCTTGAGATCCAGGAAATAGTGATAGGGTGAAAGACCGGTGTTCTTCTTGAACATCGTCCGGAAGCGCGAATAGCCAACCCCGAGGCTTCGGGAGAGCCATCCTATGTCCAGTTCCTCGGCGACATTGTCGGCCAGGAGGAATTTCGCCCGCTCCACAATGCGATCTTCGAGGGTGAGGGCGTCCTGGCGGAGGCTGATGGCTGAGAGCCGCGCCAGGAGATGCGTTATATGTGAGGCCAGGATCTGCTGGAAGCCAGGATACTCATATCGCGCGCAGTCAATGATGTCCTTGTAGAGTCCAAGCACGGAGTCATGCAGCCCGATATCGAGTACAGGTGCCTCGGGGCTGAAAAAACCCTCCTCCACCAAGCGCGCGGGAAAATCACCCTTGAAGCCCACCCAGTATTCGTCCCATCCGGAGTCACGGTCCGGCGCGTACCAGTGCCAGACCTCGGGAAACAGCATGATGAGTGATCCTGGGCCAATGCTATAACTGCGGTCGCCCTCCGTCTTGAAGGAACCTTCTCCCCGGGTAATGTAGACGAGGGCATACTCGTCGAAGATCCTTCCCATCTCCCAGCGAAACAGGTATTTAGGTGGATGTGCGCTTGGCTCGACAGGATACTGGAGGGCCGAACGGAGCTTCGAGAAGCCAACGGTGGTGGCATAGATCCCCCATCGCGTATCACGTGCAGTGACGGAAAGATACTTGGCGAAATGCTCCGGTTCCTCGTCCATCGCGGCGGCCTGGCTTTCCGCCGGCTTATATTCCGAACACGGCTTTAGTCATCTTCACCCATTCGGCGAGTCGTTGCCTCTCTCCCCCGACCGTGTAGAGATCGCGCAACAGGATCTCCAGACAGCCATCTTTTGTGACGCGCTGGGTCTTTACCATGTCCTCCCTGGCCAGTTCCCAGAGCGGGTTTGACCCACTTATGAGGGCCGGCGTCGGCTTGCGGGAATAGACATAGCGCTTGCCGAGCATTTCGGCCACCTTGCCGAGATCCGACCAGCCCGAGACCGAGACGGAGCGCAGGTTGGGGATGGCCTCCATGATGAGGTCGAGGCGATCGTGCACAGGTTCGCAACATCCGTAATAAATAAGACCGAATTTCGCACTGAGCTCCGCCAGGTAGGGGAGAACGAATTCTTTGTACATTTCCGGAGAGATATTGATGGTCTCCTGCGATTCGGCCCAACCCCATACCTGTTTGAGGGAGATCGGTCCCTGCTGCTCGGGCCCCGGGAGGGAGGAGACGTAGCCGTAGGCGCGCGGCCCGGCCATCTGCGTGTCGCTGTTGGGAACGATGAGCCCCTCGCGCTCCAGGAAACCGAAGAGCGCCAGCCGGTCATCCCGCATGTAGCGCATGAGTTCGTGGATCGTCTCGGGCGAATCATAGAGCCAATACAGGAGACCGTCGTTGCCGATGAAACGGTAGATCTGCCAGGTCAGGCCGAAAAAGAAATTGCCGCAAAAGCCCTCGTCCCCCGAATCGGCGAGGAAGGGATCGTAATTGCCCACACGGACGGGCAGGATGTCCCCGAAGCAGTCCTCAAGGATCTTCCGATAGGCCTCCGTCTTGGGCCGGTCGACACCAACCTGCCGCCGCTTGAGGAGGGAGATGTCCTTGGGCGTCTTGATGGGAAAGTTGAAGGTGTAGCCCAGTGAGGCCGAGTTGTCACCCTTGAGGCCAGGCTTGGTCTCGACATCGACGCCGAAGCTCGGCATGACCATCTGCCAGCCCAGACGGAACCAGGGCTCGACCACGATGTCGTCGCCCACCTCGTCTGCGTGCCTGACCGTCTCGAGCATGTTCCGTTCTACAGCCCGCAGGAGGGGATCGACGCAGCGGAGTTCCTTCGCCTCGACGAAGCAGTCCACCGATCCAGTCTCTACGAGGATCATCGGACGCTCGGGAGCGAGGTCGTGGACAGCCTGCCACATGCGCTTGCGGCTCCCCATGACCGGATCCCTGGCATGTTCCATCCATCGTCGGGCAAGGCTTCTCAGTATCTCGCGATCGGCTGCTGCTTCGGTGTTCATGGCAACAGGATAACCCATGGATCGGGAAGTGGGGATGCAGGAAAGTGCAGAAGAGATGCGCTTTTCAGATGGAAACAGGACTGGATCGGGCAGGACAGGGTCGGCAATGCGCAAAGAGCTTTTTTTATTGACAACTCAGAAAGTAGGGTTTACTCTAGCTTCAACCTTGGTTTAACGTTAAACCTACAAGGACAGATAATCCGCTCGCCGTGGAAGAGCAGGTAGCTTGGCAGATCTCGAGCAACGAGGAGGCACTGATTGAGTGGCAAGGGCGACAACACTTCGGGCACCGGGGGGAGGACCTCCCGCCAGCGATTTCTGGATACCTGCGAGTTCAGCAACTCGGGCAAGCCCTGGGTGCGATGGGGCAGCTTTGTCTGGCCGGAGACAGAAAGCAATTGGCTTAAGGAAGGCTACGACGGCAGGCCCTTCGACGAGTACTTCGGCCTCGACAGGCTCGAGAGGGTCGATCCCTATTACGGCCCCCTCCCCGAGTTCAAGCACGAGGTGGTCGAAGAAGACGATCGCACCGTTACCTATATCAACGAAGAGGGGATACTCATGCGGGAGCTCAAGCAGCACCGTGATACGAGCATGCCCCAGTTCCTCAAGTTCCCCGTTGAAAACGCCGCCGACTATGAGAAATTCCGCCGGGAGCGCCTCGTCCTGGCCCCGGAACTCCGTTTTTCCGATTCATGGAAAAACCAGGTGGCCAAGGGCGGCCGCAGCCAGATCACCATGGGTGTTTCCATCGCCCAAAGCGAAGCGGATTCCACCACGCCGAAATCCGAAAAGGCTGCTCCTGGGGGAGAGGAATGGGCTCGCCTCTGTTGGGCCGACCGCTGGGGTGGATTCTTCGGCCCGCTGCGAAATCTCTTCGGCGTTGAGGGTCTGTGCATGGCCTTCTATGATCAGCCGGAACTCGTGCACA
>JBMOIK010000235.1:0-6520 GCA_049317365.1 Rectinemataceae bacterium
AGCGTCGGAAAGGGAGATAGAGCTCCTCGACGTGCTCGGCCATGAAGCGCGCGAAGGGAACCGTGAGGTCAAAGCGAAGGGCGACATCGCGCCCGCCGTGATCGGCGAAGCGGTAGACCTGCTTGTCGGTCTCGCCTCCTCCCTTGCCGAGGAGGATCTCCGCGTACTCGAGGACAGGCGTGTCGATCGGCACGAAGCCGAAGGACCTGAACACCCCCTCCAGGATCTTCGTGAGGGAGGCCCTTTCGATCTCGGCTTCGGGGAGATAGTCCCTGAATCCCTTCAGGACCCTGGGCTCTATGATCTCGGACATCGATGTCTCCTCTTGATGCAGGGGCGACGGGATCGACCGTTCCGACCGCTGCCCTGGCAGTATGCCCAATCCGTGCCGCCAGCATCAAGAAGGCCTGCAGTCCAGGCCCGGGCACGCCATTCAAACCGCGCCGGGAGATGCGATGAGCCTCCTGCCGCTGCCTGGCAGCGGCTTGCATGCAGGCGCCCGCCTTGACAGGCGGGGTAGGCCCCAGCATATTCGGCCGATGCTGCTCGCAATAGATATAGGCAATACAGACATCGTTTGCGGCGTGTTCGAGGGCCGGAAGCTATCGTCCACGTTCAGGATGCGGAGCCAACCGGGCAAGACCGAGGATGAGTATGCCGCCACCCTTCTCCCACTGCTGGCAGAGCGGGGGCAGGTCCTTTCGGACATCCAGCGTTCAGTAATGTCTTCTGTCGTGCCCACCCTCTCGCCAATCATGGCAGGGCTGTGCTCGAGGCTCTTCGGAGCTGCGCCAACCGTGCTCGGACCGGCCCTCTATGGACAGCTTCCGCTCCAGTTACCGAGCCCGCGCCAGATTGGCAGCGACCTTGTGGCCAATGCCCTTGCCGCCTTCTCCACAGCGGGGGGGGCTGCCATAGTCGCCGATTTTGGTACTGCCCTCAGTTTCACTGCAGTGGCAGCGGACGGCAGGGTGCTCGGCGTGACCATCGCGCCTGGGATAGCCACTGCAGTCTCGTCCCTGACCCGGCATACGGCCCAGCTCCCCGAAGTGGAGCTCGAGGCTCCGGCTCAGGTCATCGGCACGGATACCGTGATGTCGATCCAGGCAGGAGTCATGCACGGCTATGCCGGCCTCGTGATGCATCTGGTGTCCAGGATCAGGGCCGAGATGGGCATTTCAGCAACAGTCATCGCAACAGGGGGGCTCTGCGGCAAGATAGCTCCCCTGGTCGACTGTTTTGACCGGATCGACCAGGATCTCACGCTGCTGGGACTTGCAATCGTCGCCGAGTACACCTAGGCCTTCCGATCACTCGGAGAGCAGCTTCTCGATCTCGTCCCCTGAAACGACGTCCGAGTCGAATGAGTCGCCTTCCTCACCGCCTTCAAGGAGGCTCCGCAGCGAATGCGAAATCGCCCGCTGCCCCGAAGCCAGGGCCTTGAGCTGGGAGAACCAGGTGCTGTACTCGCCGGAACTGGGTCTATCCCCTGCCACCAAAGCCTCGATGGCCCTGGCGAACGAGCCCGCAACGCGCTCGAGGAGCTTCACGTACTCGCTGCGATCAACCAGATGCTGATTCCGCGACAACACGTCGTGGAGGTTCCCGATCGTCGTGTCTATGAAAAAGATCTCGCTGATCACATGGTCACGGTAGTACTCGGGATCGGCCTCGATGGAAAGGCTCGAATCGAGGGACTTCACGAGCACGGATAGGAGGAAAATGTCGTCTCGATAGTGGATCTTCTGCGGCATGCTGTTCCTTCACTTTCATTTCGGCATCGAGGGAGCAGGACATGAACCAAAGCCCCGAAAAAGCGCCGAAACAGGCATCACGGCAGGATTGGGACAGAGCCACAGGAGCCCCGGTCTGGCTTCGAGCCTTGCCCTTCGCCCGCCTTTCCTGCTATACAGTCCGAACCTCTTTATCTGTCGCCTCGCGCTTTGCGTTCGGCGCGCGGGATTCCCGGATGAATCCTGCGACCGACTGGAAAGTGCGGCCTAAGGCGATGGATCAAGGTCCCCGTAGGGGGATCAAAACACCCCGTATGGGGTGTCATGTCCACAAGGAGGAAACATGAGGCAGTACGAATTGACCGTCATCTTTCCCACGGAAGAAGAACTCTTCCGCCTGGGAAAGGAAACGGTTGGAGCAGACCTCGCCAAACACGGCGCGGTCGAGATCAAGGAAGAGGACAAGGGAGACCGGCCCCTCGCCTACCCGATCAAGAAAAAGGAACGCGGACACTATGTTCTCTATACGATGAACATGGATCCCTTGAAGATCGACCACACCGAGAAGGCCTTCAAGCTCAACCAGAACATCCTCAAGTACCTCTTCGTGAGGGTCGAGGCCTGACCGAGGAGGTCGTCGAATGGGAGACCTTGCGGTAGCGGTCCTTGTCGGGCGACTGACGAGGGATGCGGAACTCAAGTACACAAGTTCGGGGCAGGCCATCTGCAGCTTCAGCGTCGCTACAAACGCGCGTGTGAAGAAGGGCGACCAGTGGGTGGACGAGTCCAGCTACTGGGATGTCGATCTCTGGGGCAAGCGCGGCGAAGCGGTAAACCAGTACCTCACGAAGGGGAAGCTGGTAGCCGTCGAGGGCGACATGCGCCAGGACAAATGGGAAAAGGATGGCCAGCAGCGGATGAAGGTCCGGATCAACGCGAACGACGTGCAGCTCATCGGATCCGGCGAAGGCCGGGGCCAGGGCGGCGGCGCTGGCGGCGATGTTCGCGGAAGCTACAGCCCCCCTGGTGGCGAAGGCCGCAGCCTTCCCCGGAATGAAGGACAGGGCTCTGGCGGCTATGACCGCCAGAGCCAGCCGAACCGTGGAGCCTGGCAGGCCCCCCCCCGGGATGCACCCAAAGAAGGCTCCCGGCCTCCGGAGCGTACTCCCCCGACCGACAATTTCCCCGACGATATCCCCTTCTGAAACCAAGGAGAACAACTGATGTCAGATATGAGAGACAATGACAGGGCACCCAGAGGTGACAATGACGGCGATTCCCGCCGCGACGGCGACGACCGGGGACCGGCACCACGCCGCAGCAAGGGCTTTTTCAAGAAGAAGGTCTGCAAGTTCTGCGCCCAGAAACTCAAGATCGATTACAAGGAGGGCGATGTCCTCCGCCGCTTTACCACCGACCGCGGCAAGATCCTTCCCCGCCGCATCACCGGTTCCTGTGCCAAGCACCAGCGCGCTCTGGCTGTAGGCATCAAGAGGGCCCGCGCCCTCGCCTACCTGCCCTACGTCGTGAAATAAGGACCGAAAGACGACCATGAGCGACGGCGTGCGCATCGGCAGATCGACCTCCTTCACCGTCTCGGTGATTGCGTCCGGGGTGCTTTCAGCATCGATGTGGATGAGCGTCGTCCTGTCTCCCGTCTTCCTCATTCCCCTCCAGCTTTCCTTTGGAAAGCTGGGCAGGCGGGGTGGAATGGCAGCCATCGGCTCAGCCCTCCTCGCCTTGGTCCTTGGCATCATGGTCCAGTCATTCTCGTTCAAGGAGGGCCTTGCCCTTTTTTCAGCCTTGGCCGCGCTGCCGGCGCCCCTGGCCATGATCGCGGCGCTCTATGTACTCAACACTGAGCTTTTCAGGTCCTGGGCACCCGTTTCCAGGATACTCACCCTCGCGGCGATCCTGTCAGCGGTGGCTGCACCCTTTGTGGCGAGCATCTTCGCCAGCGCAGGTCTCCGGTCCTCCCTTGCGGCGAGCGTCAGCCGCCTCGTGGAAGGCTTCATGAAGGGCGTCGACTTGGGCGAGCAGGGCTACGATTCAGCAGCCCTCCTGGCAAGCCTCGATCCCGCCTCAATGGTCGCCTCGAGCTTCGAGTTCTTCGCCTCTGGTTTCGCCGCGCTGATCTTTGCCTTCCTGGGCATGAGCTGGTGGATCGGCAACCGGCTTTCCGGTCCCGACAGCACGGGACGGAGGGCAGCTGGCATGCTCAGTGAAACCAGGATACCCGCCTGGTACGTATGGCCCTTTCTCGCATCCGGGGCCATGCTGCTCCTCTCGCTCAGGTTCGACGCAGGGATTCTGACCCGCGCGATCGCATGGAATCTGGTTTTGATCTTTGCCTGCGCCTATCTTGCGCAGGGCTTGGGCATCGTTGCCCATTTCCTGGCACGCTGGAAGGTGCCGAACTTCCTCAGGATCGTGACATTGGTGATGGCCACGCTGTCAGCGCTTACATCGCCCTTGGGCCTCGCCTTCGCCGCGATCCTCACCCTGCTCGGAGTGACCGAGCTGTGGATACCCTATCGAAATGCCAAAGGAGTCGGAGCATGAAAGTCATCCTAAATCAGGACGTTCCGAATCTCGGGGAACTCGGGGACATCAAAGAGGTGGCCCCGGGCTACGCCCGCAATTTCCTCTTCCCACGGGGCTTCGCGGTTCAGGCGAGCCAGAAGGCCCTCGAGCTTTTCAAGCGCCGCAGCGCCGAGATCGAAGCCCGCAGGGAAGACAAGCGCAAGGCCTCCATGGGCCTGAAAGAGCGCATCGAGGCCGAGGAGATCGTCGTGTCCGTTCCCGCTGGACACAACGGCAAGCTCTACGGCGCCGTCAACAACGCAACCGTCTACGACGCCCTCCTCAAGGCTGGCATCGAGATCGAGCGCAAGAAGATCGAAGTCCCCGGACACTCGATCAAGAACGTCGGAAGCTACAAGGTCACCGTGCACCTCTACGAGAAAGAGGATGCCATCCTCCGCCTCAACGTGCAGGGGCATGCAGTGAAGGCCGAAGAGAGCGCCACCGACGAAAACGCCCCGAAAAAGAGGGAACGCCGCGAGCGGAGGAAAACCGAGGAGGATGATTCCCCCGAGGCCCAGCTCCGCTCCTTCCTCGCCGCCCAGGGGCTCGAACCGGAGGCGGACGAGCCAGCTGCCCACTAGGAACCCGGGAGCAGGCCCCTCTCGGGCCTGCTTGCAGCGAAAGGGGCAATCGGAGACGATTGCCCCTTTCTTATTGCCGATTGGAGGATGATGCATGATTCCCCTCGACATGCGCGACAAGGTTCCGCCCCACAACGCCGAGGCAGAACAGGCAGTCCTTGGCGCAGTCCTCCTCGATCCGGATTCGCTGACGAACGTCCTCCGCTTCCTCCTCCCCGGGGACTTCTATGTCAATGCCAACCGCGAGATCTTCGCTGCCATCATCTCACTCTATGAAAAAAGCCAGAAAGCGGACCTCATAACGCTGAGCGACGAGCTCAAGGCCCTTGGTTCCATGGAACGGGTCGGCGGGCCAGCCTACATCGCGGGCCTCACCTCCCTCGTCCCCTCTTCAGCCAATGTCGAATACTACGCAAAGATCGTCCAGGAGCAGGCCATCCGCCGCGCCCTCATCAGGCTCGCCGGTGAGCTGAATACAAGGGCCCGCGATGATTCAGTGGAGACCAACCTCGTGCTCGACGAGGCGCAGGCACGGATCTTCGACATCTCCCAGAACCGCCAGTCGGCGAGCTACAAGAGCATCAAGGAACTGCTCCCGGACACAATCAAGATGATCGAGCGCATGTACAAGAACCGCGACACCTACACCGGTGTGCCCTCGGGTTTCAGCGACCTCGATACCATGACAGCGGGATTCCAGAACTCGGAGTTCATCGTGATCGGCGCCCGCCCCTCGGTGGGAAAGACAGCATTGGCGCTGTCCATGGCCGCTCACGCCTCGATACGGGAACACATACCTTGCGCCTTCTTTTCGCTCGAAATGGCTGACACGGCCATCATGCAGCGCCTGGTCGCGAGCGAGGCACGCATCCGGAGCGAGAACATCAGGACGGGCCTGCTCAGACCCTCCGATTTCCCCTCCATCATGGATACGGCGAGCCGCATCTACGAAGCGCCGCTCTACATCATCGACATGCCCAACATGAAGCTGCTCGAGCTCCGCACGATGGCACGTCGCCTCAAGGCCGAAAAGGACGTAAAAATCATCTTTGTCGACTATCTGACCCTGATTACCCACGACAACCAGGATCTGCCGCGTTGGGAACAGATCGCGGGCATATCACGCTCGCTGAAGTCCCTCGCACGAGAGCTCAAGATCCCCGTCGTCGCCCTCTCGCAGCTCAAGCGCGAGGCGGAGGGGAAACAGCCGACCCTTGCCGACCTCAGGGAATCGGGCTCGATCGAACAGGACGCAGACCTGATCCTCTTCCCCCACCGCGACCGCCAGATCGACAAGTCCAAGGACGAGCGCTCGGCGGCGATCGACACCGAACTCATTGTCGCCAAGCAGCGCAACGGCCCTGTTGGCAAGACGACCATAACCTTCCTGCCCTCCTTCACCCGCTTCGAGAACCGCGACCACCGGAATTCCTGAGACCGTTCCTGGAGTGGACGGCTGGAGCGGCTATCCATATACTCAAGTTGTCACAATGCACGTTTGAGGGAGGGAGAGGATCATGGCTTTCAGCGAGGAATACGATTTCAGCATCCTTCGGAACGAGGCTGAGCGCTTCGTGATCCAGGAGCTCGGCAGGCGCCTCGATGAGCTCTCAGACCCCA
>JBMOIK010000236.1:0-6517 GCA_049317365.1 Rectinemataceae bacterium
CGAACTTCTGCAGGCAATCTTGGATTCGCAGATGGGCGCAGGTGTTCCAGCCACTCTCGGGAAACGCCTGATCATCCACCCCTACGGCGATGAGCCTCCGGCGCAGAACACTGCAAGGATCAGCCGCAAGGAATTCGACAAGATCGCGCTTGCGCTCAGCATCGAGTTCAACGACGAGGCGAGCGGTTCCATCCTGTGTCAGGTGACTGGCGAGCGGACGGGCGAGGTTCTGCGGCTTCTCTTCGAAAAGAAGTATGCGGTGGCATTCTGGGCACACTGGGTATAAGGAGCTTAGGATTGCCACCGAGCCGTAAAATTGAAAATATCCTGACAATGCTGTCATCGGAAAGCTCGGAAGTCGCCGACGAAGCCCTCCGGATCCTCATTTCCGAAGGCACTGGACTGGCGGCCACGTGGCAGTTCGACTATGTCTACTATGAAGAGGAAAAAGGACGTATTGGATCAAGTCTTGTTCCGGAGACATCAAGCCAGCGATCGGAATACATGCGCCATGTACTGGCCTTGCTCAATGCCAATGCCGACGACCCCAGGGCTGAGGCCCTTATATCCGAGATCACATATTTGGCTATCCTGGATACAGATGCCCTGCATTCCCTTGGTGTTGACGCCAGGTGCCTTGAGAATCTGATGGCGCTGTTGCTTGATGCATCCATCATTCCCGGCTTGATGCCATTGGTGCACGTTTTTCAGAATGTTCAAATGCTCCTTGTGACAGGAACTCCAAGTGATACTACAACAGAAATGCTTTTCGCGTTCAGGAAGGTCAGGCATTTTTCCTATATCGGGGCTTCGGTCACGCAACTGGTGTCCTGGAATCCAGCCATGCCCGCGCTTGATTCCATCGATCTCTCCGCTACCGCAATCAAGGATATTCCCGGAACCTTCAGCGCTACCATCCAAGCAAAATCAATCAATTTAGAAGGATTGTTGCTTGAGCGCATACCTCTCGAACTGTTGGAGCGCGAAGACATCGCAGTTAGTCGCTTCGGACTCATATGGAGCCCAGGCATGCAGTATGTCGATGGGCTTGAAGCGCACCTTGACCGATTGATTACGGAGTCTGCCGGTTGGAATGAAATTCCTGCATGGTTTTCGAAGGCAGCAGGTTTGAGCAATTTCGATAAGTCGGGTAACGCTATCCCATCGCTTGCTGGCGAGACCGCCGACCCAGCCAATCCTGAAGAAGAAATGCTTGTACCGGAAAAGCAAGCAATTATGCACTCAGTCAAAGAGCGGACTCTTGCCGTTCAGAATGTGAAGACCGAGCTAGAATGTCTGCCCCCATCACCCGAGCCCTTTGTCATCAAGGCTCTCCCTGTGGATACGCAAATCGAAGAGAGCAGCTATTTCGACAAGATCATCACTCTACTGAATTCAGCACGGAGTTCGGATTATAAGATGGCCAAGGAGTTGATGAGGGCCCTGGGCACCGGTCCCGAAGCAATACCCTTTCTCGAGTTCCTTGGATACAACGAGAGGCGTCAGGAGTTTTTCGAGCGGCAACCCTTTCGCCTCGCGACAAAACGGTTTTGGAACATCGCCCCATTTCTTTTGCGGATCATATATGACAACAGAGACTCCGAGGTACCGGAGCTACGGAGATTCATCGAGGGCGTTCGGCATCTACGGCTTGTCGATTCCAACCAGCAAGCCTTTCTGTGCAAGGGATTGTGTGGTCTGTCAAACCTCGAATCCGTTGTTCTTTCCGGGACCTTCATTCCCGCGTTTTCCGGTTTGGCTCGCCGCTTCCCCAAACTGAAGAGCTGTGAAATCGTCGGTAGCGTTGTCCTTCCCGAAAAAAAACAGAACGCAAGAAGCTTCAAGTGGAAAGGCCTTGAGAGCCTTGAGTTTGAAGCGGCACATGCGCACTTCATTCACAAGAATCGGAGGGTCTTTTCCTCGGTCGAGCGGATTGTGATCAGTGGCAATGTTC
This sequence comes from Rectinemataceae bacterium, assembly GCA_049317365.1. Lineage (GTDB taxonomy): Bacteria > Spirochaetota > Spirochaetia > Treponematales > Rectinemataceae > CAIJMU01. The sequence continues at coordinate 1,955 of JBMOIK010000236.1, forward strand.
CTGCAGGCTTTGTAAGGGTGCTCAGCCATTTTCCCGCCCTCCGCATTTTGAAACTCACCTCTTGGAATACGACCAAGGTTCCGCCCAATCTCGACAAACTCACGAACCTTGAAGTACTCGATATCGGAGGCAGCGGGATATTCGATCTGCCTCCACGGCTGGAGTCGTTGCTCAAGACCAGCAAGGCACGGATCGAAGGTTTGGTATTCTTAAGAATACCGCGCGAAATCCTGGCTCGCTCCGATATCGAACTCCCGGGCTTTCGTCTGGTCTGGCATCCTTCGATGCGCTACATGGAAGGACTCGAAGAGCATCTTGAGCATCTCGAAGCCCGCGGGGCCGGTTGGAACAGGATTCCCGAGTGGGTCTTGCGGGCACAAAGGCTCCAATCCCTCGATGTCAGCAAGAACCCCCTCACCGAACTACCAACACAATTATTCGAACTTCCCTGTCTTGAGGAAATCGTGGCATCCGAATGTGAAATTGGAAGGATCGAAATCTCCACAAGCCAAGGCCGGGCAAGCGCATTGAAGGCACTCGATGTCTACTCAAACCGCCTCACAAGTTTGCCAGAAGAAATACGCATGCTGAAGGCTTTGGAATCGATCGATGCAAGACGCAACCGGCTGGAGTTCATCCCTGAAACCATCGGAGAGTTGGACCGCTTGAAAGAACTGAAACTACGATTCAACAAGTTGCGCCATCTTCCGCCTTCCCTCGCGGCCTGCCGAAACCTTCTGACGATCGACTTGAACGAGAACACCCTCCGAAGCCTTCCTCGGGGACTGGCCCGGCTCGGTCGGATCGGAGCGATCAAGCAGCGTGACCAGGATGAGCGGGAGATTTTAGATTGAGATGGCCAGGCTTGGTTGAGGCACAATTCATTTTCTACTCCCAAAGCTCCGCCTCATCCTGATTCCCGGTTGAGAGGGTCTTGAGCGAGGTGAGACTCGAGAGACTGCGTGGCAGGCTCCGCAGGCTATTGGTGGCTAGATGCAACTCAACCAGGTGGGTGCAGAGCGCGATTTCCGGTGGAAGGTGCCTGATCTTGTTCCGGTTGAGCCATAGGACCTTGAGCGATGCCTGTGAGCCAATTGCCGGCGAAAGTTCTTCGAAGCCGTTGTTCCGAAGATCGATGGTCTCGAGGAAAGGCAGGCAGGCAAGCGCTTCGGGCAAGGCAGTCAACTTGTTGTCTGAAAGGAGCAGGGAGCGAAGCGAATTGCTGCAATTGTCATCATCGGGAGCAGCGATGGATTCAAGGTTGCACCCTGACGCGTCTACTTCCTCGAGTTCTGGCAGGGTGAACAGGACCTTGGGGAGTGAGACAAGGGGATTTCCGGATATGTCGAGAAACTTCAATCGCTTCATCTCGCCTATCCAGGGAGGCAGGGCTTTCCATCCGAGATTCCTCGCGATGAGCCGATCAACATGGTCACCCATGCCAGGGGCGTAGGCCATGGCATGATTGAACCTCATGCTGAACATTCCGAAGCGCAGGTCCGTTCTCGCAAGCAGTGCTGCCGGCATTTTTGTCAGGCAGAGGCCATCGAGGATCAACTCGCAGGGAGGGAGGGAACGAGCTGCTGCGTCAGAAATCTCGGTAATCGAGGTCGCGCTGAGGTCGATGATATCGACCGAACCGAAGCCCTTTTCCCAGATTGGTAGGGACTTGAATCCCTTTTCTGGAAAGCGAAGGGTTCCGATATGCTTGAAACATGAAAGAATATAAAAAGCATTCAAATCATAGTTCGTGACGATCTCAAGCTCGCGGATGTCCCCGGGGGTTTTGAAGTGCCGTGAAAGAAAATCTGGATTGGCGCCTCCGACCCAGAAGTATTCGAGGTGCTCCCAATTCTTCCCCGCAGGCTTCACTGGCGATGGAATTGGTGGATCGCAATCCGCATTCTGGGCGATGCAGCGGATGAGTTTCGGCCAATTGTTCGCAATCGGGGTGAAGGCATCAAGCAGGTCGGCCCTTAGCAGAATCAGCTCGAGATTGCAGAGAAAGGCAGACTCTTGCGAAAGCATCGCCAGCTCTTCAGGGTTCTCCACCCGAAGGATGCGCACGTTCTTGATAAGCGCAGGTACTTCCGGAAGGTCCTGGTTTGCGTTCATGAGTTCGAGGATCAGCTTGATGAACTCGGCTTGAATTTCGGGATATGGGATCCTGAGACCTTTCAGCATGAACTTGCCTGAGCCAAGATCATACTTGAGGTAGCCGACGAGGAGGGTGGCAAGTTCGCGCGATGCATGGCAGGCAAGCATTTCAATGCCGATGCGGGCCTTGGAGAAGGTCTTTGACCTGACAAGAGTCATAAGCTTTGCTAAGGGTATTGAAGACATTACACGTCACCTTTCTCAGGGGGATGCCCCTCGTTCCAGAATTCCTGATCATCTTGCTGCCCCTGCGAAAAGACAGTCAGATTGACCAGCGTGGCTATGCTAAAGGGTAAGGATCGAAGGCGGTTGTTCGAGAGCCGGAGCTCACGGAGTTTTGTGCAGCGGGAAATTTCAGCGGGAAGATCCGCGAGTGCGTTTCGGTTGAGGCAGAGCGTTGTGAGGGACGCAAGATTCCCTATCGATGCGGGAAGGCTCGAGAGGGCATTGCCGCTCAGATTGAGGGATTCCAGTTCGCGAAAAGCGTCCAAACTCTCCGGTACTTGGCTGATCCGATTCCTGGCAAGATCGAGGGAGCGGAGCGGGGACAGGCGATCCGCATTTTCTGGAAGTGGAATAGCGGCAATCGCAGCATCCGTGACCGTGATTTTTTCAAGGCAGGGAAGCTGGAAAAGGCCCGGCGGCAGGGTTGCGATCGGATTGAAACTGAAATCAACCTCGCGCAGCTCCTTCAGTTCGAAGACCCATGCGGGTATCTCGGTCCAATCGAGCTTGCACGCGATCAGGCGCTCGATGTGTCCGATCAGAGCGGGCTGGAACTTCATGCCCTTGGTCCAACGCAGGTTAAAGGTACTAACTATGATATCAGGCCTTGCCAGAAGGGCCGATGGAATGCGGGTCAAGGTCAGTCCCTCGAGCGAGAGCTTGGTTGCGGGCAATGCCCACGCGACCTCGTCGGGAATATCGCTGATGGAGCTTTCCCGGGCGTCGATGCGATCGACTTTGGCGAAGCCCCTTTTCCAGAGCGGCAGACTCCTTTGTCTGCCTCCGACAAGGCGCAGCAGGGAAAGTCTCCGGAAGGATCGCAGTACCTTGCTGTCCTCCGGGCAGTCATGCAAGGTAACATCAAGCCCGGCGTTCTCAAGAAGGAATGTCAGGTTTTTCGGCAAGACGACCATGCCTGCATCAGCATCGAAATCAAGCCGTCGTAATTGATCCCAGGGTTTGCCTTCAGCCTTCCATGGCGGTCGTACCGATTTCGAACTCATGTGCGACGAAAGGAAGCATTCTGATAGTTTAGGCCAGGCATTCGCCATGAGAGCGAAGGACCCAAGCAAATCCTTGTCGAGGTAGACTCTCTCGGCTTTTGAAAAAACCTTGAACCCACGAGCGAGCATCTCAAGATCCTTGGCCGATGCAAACTTGAGCGTTGTTACTGTTTCGATGAATCTTTTTGCCGCAGCATCATCGGGGTATTCTGCAAGCATTTCCAGGAATAGCCGCAAGAAGGCTACTTCGGCCTTTTTGTTCTTGATTTCGATTCCTGCCAAGCTGAAAAGTCCATCGGTAACCGTGACATAGGAAAGCATCTCGTTTGCCAGTTCAGGTGAAGCGAAGCAGGCAAGCATCTCCATGCCGAGCCGTGATTCCTGCTCTGTTTCGGCGCAGACCAGCTCCCAGACCTTCGCAGGGAACTCCGAGTTCATGCTGTTTCCCTCTGACTGGCGGCAAGGATGGAGTTGGTCGGATTGGAGTGGAGGTGGATCATTGGGTTGCCGCTGAGGAAGCGCAAGCTAGATAGCTTTCAAGCCTTTGCCTGAAGACATGCAGCCTCTTGTCATCCGGAGGAGCAAATCGCTCATAAACGGCTACGGCGTTCCCCATCGCCACGATCGCTCCCTCGATATTGCCATCAATTTGAAATATGGATGCTATCGAGTTGTAGCTTTCGGCAACGATGGGATTATTGTTGCCAAAGGCTTTCTGCCGCAAACTTAGGGCTGCAAGAAAGCATTCCTTGGCTTGAGGAATACGACCTGTCATCTTGTACGCATATCCCATCGCGTTAAGGGAATTTGCAGAATCATCCTTCCCTTCGATGAGCGCATTCCTGATCTCAAGGCTTTTTTGAAAATATGGCAGCGCACTTTTATAGTGGCGAAGTTCTGAGTACTGGTACCCCAATCCATTCAACAGCCCTGCGTATTCACGCAGGTTCAGTTCATAAGCATTATGTATATTGCAGATCGCCTTCTTGAAACTTCGAATGGCTTTGTCGGGTTTGTGGATCCTGCTCTGCCAGTAGCCTCTATTCGCATAGAGCTTCCAGCGCTCACCACGGAATCTCTTGATTGTCTTGTGATCCAAAAGGGCAAGTGCAGATTCATAGAGTCCGTTTAGTGCCAAGATCCTTGCTGTCTTGACTCGCCGGGAAGGATCCTAGAA
>JBMOIK010000237.1:0-6504 GCA_049317365.1 Rectinemataceae bacterium
CGGTTCGGCCAGTAAAACTCTCGGAACTAAAGCGCTGAACTCGCAGAAAATCGGGTTCACTAGGGCTTCTTAGGCTTCAAGCCAATCGGCAGTCACCGGAAGCATATTTTCCGGATACGCGTGTTAGGGTGAACAATGTCTCGGGCGAACGTGCCGTCAAACAAGGTGATCAACGAGCACCTTGACGCCAATTCCAATGAGCACCAGACCTCCACCCAGCTCAGCCCAGCGCTCCAGACGGCTACCAATGCGCTTACCGAACTCGGTCCCGACAAAGGACAGCACAAAGGTGATGACCCCGATAATCAATGCCGGGAGAAGGATCGGCTCTCCAGCCATTCGGTACGAAAGCCCGACAGCCAGCGCGTCGATGCTCGTTGCAATGGACAAGAGAAAGAGGGTTCGGAGATTCAGTATGGTTTTTTTTTCGGCTTCTTCCTCATCGAGGCAGGCTGAAGGCTCCGTAATCCTGAAAGAATCCCTGACCATCTTGGCGCCGATAAAAGCCAGCAGTCCAAACGCTACCCAATGGTCAAAGCCGGCAATGAAAGACTGAAATGTTCCGCCGAGCAGCCAACCCAGAAGGGGCATCCCGAACTGAAATAACCCGAAAAACAAGGCTGCTCTGAGGGCATAGCGCAGCTTGAGTTTTGGGATGCACATGCCATTGGAAACCGACACAGCAAAGGCGTCGGCGGCAAGGCCCATTGCGACAAGTATCCACGTGAGCATGGGCCGACACTACCGTCGGCTCCCATGAAGGTCAACCGCTCGCGCTGACGCAGCGAAATGCCCTATTCAGTAGCAATCCTATCCCTTGCCCTCCGTACTGTGCCTCTGTACAATCCCTCTCAATCACGGAGGTGCTTTGCCCGGGCGTTGCCCGTTCGAAGTGAAAAGGGAAGGCGGTCAAATTCCGTCGCAGCCCCCGCTACTGTAGAAGTCGTCAATCCGGAGCATCACCACTGGGCCTTGCCTGGGAAGGGTTCCGAACTGCGGTACCAGCAGCCGCACGACTTGAGCCAGGAGACCTGCCTCCGCACATATTCGCATCCGACTTCTCGGAGGGAGGAGGAGGGCTATGCACAGAACCCCCGCACGGCTCTTCAAACTATGGGCACTGCTGCTGCTTTCCGCTGCTGCGATGTCTGCACAGACAGGCGGGCAGCAGGCACTTCGCAGTCTTGCGTTGCCGCGCCCTGCCGCCTTTTCAATCGATTACTTCCAGGGCTATCGCCTCGTCACGGTAAAATCAGCGTGGCCTGGATCCAAAGACAGCTACAGCTACCTTCTTGTTGACCGCGGCTCTGCCAAACCTGCCGCAACGGTCTTTGCCAAGGCTCGTCGCATCGAGACACCAGTCAGGCGCGTCATCAGTTTTTCAACGAGCTACCTGCCGGCAATTTCAGCAATAGGAGAAGCAGCCAGCATCGTGGGTCTTGATTCAGCGGCATATGTCTACGACCCATCCATCCGCGCGCGGGCCGCAGCGAAAACGCTCGCCGAGCTTAGCCCCAATGGCATGCCCGACCTCGAACGCATCGTCGCCCTCAGTCCGGACGCCGTTTTCACCTATGGAGTGGGCAGCGAGTGGGATACGCATCCCAAGCTTATTGAAGCCGGTCTGCCAGTCATCTTGGACGGCGAATGGAACGAGGCGGATCCCCTCGCTCGCGCCGAGTGGGCGATCTTCATTGCAGCCTTTTACAACAAGGAAGATGCAGCACTCGCCCACTACCGCGAGGTGGAAAAGCGATATCTCGACCTCAAGGCCCGCGCCGCAGCAGCTAGAACGCCCGCACCCAAAGTCCTGAACAACGGTCCCTTCCAGGGAACCTGGTATGTCTCGGGAGGGGAAAGCTTCATGGCCCGCCTCCTGTCCGACTCCGGCGCACGTTACCTCTGGGCTGACAGCAAGGGCACGGGGGGACTGGCGCTTACAGTAGAAGCGGCCTACCAGCGTGCGCTTGGGGCCACGGTATGGCTGAACCCCGCCTACGGAATGCGGAAAATCACTGACGTCGTCGCACTGGACACGCGCTTCGCCTCGCTTCCGGTAATCACCTCAGGCAATGTCTGGAACAATGATCGGAGAGTGAGTGAGGCGGGGGGCAACGACTACTTTGAGTCCGCAGTCACTCGCCCTGACGAAGTGCTCAGAGACCTCGTCGCGATATTCCATCCCGAGTTGCTTCCAAACCACTCGTTTACATGGTACCAGAAGCTCGACCGCTAGGGAGTCAGGACGCAGGGCTGCCCATTCCACGCGGCACTTCGCGCTTCCTGGCACTCAGCCTGGCCTGCATCGGACTCTTTTTTCTCGACCTGCTGATCGGGTCGGTGAGAATACCGTTGGGCGAAATCCCAAAGATTCTCCTGGGAACCGCGAGCGATCCGGTGTGGTCAACCATCATGACCCTCTTCCGGCTGCCCAAAGCCGTCACGGCTGTTGCAACCGGGGCTGCCCTCGCCGTCTCAGGCCTGATCCTCCAGACCCTGTTCAGGAATCCCCTCGCTGGTCCCGACTCCCTGGGCATCGGGGCTGGTGCCAGCATTGGGGCTGGAATCGTAGTGATCCTCGCTGGCGGGGCAGGCTCGACCTTCCTCGGAGAGCTGGGCTTCGCTGGCTATTCGGCACTCGCCCTCGCGTCGAGCCTCGGTGCGGCCGTCGTCCTGGCGGTCATCCTCGCCATATCGAGGAGGGTCGCAAGCAGCGTCACTCTCCTCATAATAGGTATCCTCGTAGGCTACTTTGCCGGATCGATTCTATCCGTTCTCATCTTCTTCGCTTCCCCGCAAAAGGTACAGGTCTTCCTCGGCTGGACCTATGGATCCTTTGCCGGCGTGACCGCTTCGCGCCTGCCCATACTGCTGGGAGCGGCCTTCCTGGGAATACTGATTGTCGCCACCATGACCAAAGACCTCGACGCCCTCCTCCTCGGCGACCGCGCCGCAGCCAGTATCGGAATCAATACCAGGCGAGCGCGCACCCGCGTGCTCATCGCAGCCTCCCTGCTCGCTGGGACAGTCACCGCATTCTGCGGCCCGATCGCCTTCCTCGGTATCGCAGCTCCGCAAGGAGCGCGCCGTCTTTTCCGCACAAGCGCCCACCGTCGACTATTACCAGGTTCTGCCCTGGTCGGAATCTTCTTCGCCCTCCTAGCGGATGTCATGTCGCAGGGCGCACCTGGCGGAGTGGCCCTCCCCATCAACCCCCTGCTTGCCCTGCTTGGCGCGCCTGTCATCCTTTCGATCGTGCTCCGTTCGCGAGGCCGGGAGGCTGGTTCCTGATGTTGCTGGAAGCGCACAACCTGTCAGTCGGCTATCCTGCACAGAAAGGCAGGGAGGGGGGGCTTCCGCGCAGGGAAATCCTCGCGGGCATCGACCTCGCACTCCCCTCCTCGCGTTTTGTCGCCCTGCTTGGCCCCAACGGAAGCGGCAAATCCACGCTCATCCGGAGCCTTGCGGGACTTCAACCCATTCTTGGCGGGATAGTCACCCTGGACGGTGTCAGTATGTCCCTTCTGGATCTCGAGGATCGCGCTTCGCGGATGGCAACCGTCCTGACAGAGCGCTTTGATTCAGGCTACTTCAGCGTCGCCGACATCGTAGCCTTCGGTCGCTATCCGCACACCGGATTTCGCAACGAACTTGCCCCAAAGGATCGGGAAGTTGTGCATTCAAGCCTCGAGGCAGTCGGGTTGGAGGGCTTTTCACGGCGGATGTTCGCCGAGCTATCCGACGGCGAGCGGCAGAAAGCGCTCATCGCCCTTGCTCTTGCCCAGGAAACCGACATCATCATCCTGGATGAGCCAACAGCCTTCCTCGATGCCCCGGCCCGCAGCGAAATTTTCCATCTCGTGCACGATCTCGCATTCGCAGGAAAGGGCATCATCCTTTCCACCCACGAAGTCGATCTCGCCCTCCGCGAAGCTGATGAAATCTGGCTGATCGACCGCCGTGCCCAATTGATTACAGGCAATCCCGATGAGGTGATCGCCAGTGGTGCGATAGGAGCCGCCTTTGATAGCGCGCGGCTCGCCTTCGACGCGGCAAGCCTCCGCTTCATCCGAAAAAGCGGCGGGCTTTCGCCCAGCAACCCTGAGAATCCACAGCTTCCCCTCGATTGACAACCGCCTCGAACAAACCTAGCATTGGCCCGAGGTAGGTGCATGAACCAGAACGAAAAGCCGCAGATTCTCATCATTGACGACGCGCCCATGAACATCCTGATTCTCGCGCGCATGCTGTCGGATGAGTATGAGGTCCTCCAGACGACAGGGGGAAGGGAAGGCATCGCCATGGCTGGCGCCAAGCTGCCTGACTTGATCTTCCTCGATATCGAAATGCCGGAAATGGACGGCTACGAGGTCTGCTCGGCGCTGAAGGCAAATCGGATCACTGCCGATATCCCCGTAATCATAATGACCGCTCATTCCGATCAGGAAAGCGAGGTCCAGGCCCTCGAGCTAGGAGCTGTCGATTTCATCTCGAGGCCTCCCGTACCCGCCATCGTGCGGGCCCGGACGCGTACCCACGTCACGCTCAAGCGTCAAGCCGACGCCCTGCGCCTCTTGTCCAACACCGATGCCCTGACCGGCATGTCAAATCGCCGCCATTTCCTGGAGCACGCGGAGCTGGAGCTGGTCAGGATGCGCCGCAACGATCGGGCCCTCTCGATCCTCATGCTCGACATAGACCACTTCAAGATGATCAATGACACCCACGGACATGCCAAGGGTGACCTGGCCCTCCAGACACTGGCATGGGTATCGCGCCGCGAACTCCGGCAAATGGACACAATTGGCAGGATCGGTGGCGAGGAATTCGCGGTGCTCCTGCCCGAGACCCAGCAGCCTGGCGCCTTGCTCGTGGCCGAGCGGCTGAGGATTGCCATCGAGCAATCTTCGGTGGAGTTCGCCGCCCTCAACCCGGACATCCCCCAGTTGCCGGACTTCACCGTGAGCATAGGCCTCACCATCGCGACAAAGACAGATCCGGATTTCTCGGCCTGCCTCGCGCGCGCCGATGAAGCCCTGTATCGGGCCAAGGCTGAGGGCCGCAACCGCGTCTGCATCGCGGATCCGCCACAGGCCTAGCCGAACTTGTAGCCAAAGGTCCGTAGCAGGCCAATACGCTCCGACTTCTCCTTCGGACCCTCTACGCCAAGCGGGGATCCTCCATCCAGCACTCCCAGGATGCCCGCGGCATCCCCCTCGCGCCCGACCACGAGAGACAGGGCGTTGGCCGTGGCAGCGAAGATGTGACAGACCTCGGGGCAGGCCTTGATCCGGTCGAGCACGTTGATCGGCCAGAAACCAGAACCAATTATAAGATAGAATGTATGCCCTGCCCCGGAAACCCGGGCGCATTCGATGGCCTGGGATTCCAGGGCGGGGTCTGTCCCCTCATGTCGCACGAGGCGCGGTTCCGAAGCCTCGTTGAAGGCCAGCCCCCACTTCGCGCCAGGCACCGACGAGGCCATGATCTCGCCGATGTCCTCGACGGTCTTGATGAAGTGGGATTGCCCAACGATTATGTTCGCGCCATCTGCCCATGAAAGCTTGATTGTCTCAATTGTCATGATCCCTCCTGCGTGTATCCCCGCGCCGCGGCTATGGCCCGATCCCAGCGGCCGATCATCGTCTTCCTCGTCGCATCGTCCATGGTCGGAACGAACTCGCGTCGTTTCCGCCAGTTTGTGGCTACATCCTCCATCCCGCTCCAGAAACCCGAGGCTATGCCCGCCAGATACGCAGCGCCGAGCGCCGTCGTCTCCTGGACTTCAGGAAGAACCACCCGGTGCCCGGCGATGTCAGCCTGGAACTGCATGAGGAAGGAATTGCCCGAGGCGCCGCCATCGGCCTTGATTGATTGGAGGGGCCGTCCGAAATCGCGCTCCATAGCCACCAGGAGGTCGTTGGCCTGGAAGGCTATCGATTCGAGCGCTGCCCGCACGATATGGGCACGGTTGCTTCCCCGCGTCAATCCGACAATCGTGCCGCGCGCCTCTGAGTCCCAATGGGGAGCGCCTAGTCCAACAAAGGCAGGCACCAGGACCACCTCCCCCGAATCGGGTACCGACAAGGCAAGGGACTCGCTCTCAGCTGCATCCCGCACCAGGCCAAGCTGGTCGCGCAGCCACTGGATAACCGCTCCCGCCACGAAGACCGAGCCCTCAAGCGCATAGGTGTACCCCTGTCCGAGATCCCAAGCCACCGTAGTCAGCAGTTTGTGACTCGAGGGAACCGGAAACGCGCCGGTGTTCATCAGGGCAAAGCATCCCGTCCCGTAGGTGTTCTTGACGTCGCCAGGTTCGAAACAAGCCTGGCCGAAGAGGGCAGCCTGCTGATCACCTGCAACTCCAGTTACAGGAATCTCGATCCCGAACAGTTCCCTCTTCGTCCGCCCATAGGCCCCGGCCGATGAACTGGGCACAACCTCAGGCAGGATGGCCTGGGGAATCCGGAAGGCAGTCAGCAATTCTGTATCCCAATGCCCCTG
>JBMOIK010000238.1:0-6503 GCA_049317365.1 Rectinemataceae bacterium
AACGATGAGCTCAAGATCCTCCATGGTCGCGCTGGCCAGGTTCTCGAAGGGATCGTCGGTTTTCGCACGGAAAACAGCGATGTCGGCGAGCTTGCCCGACTCTATGGACCCAGTCTCGCGGGCAATGCGAAAAGCTCGCGCTGCGTTGATCGTCACCATTTCAAAGAGGGTCTTGGCGGGCAGGTCCTCGCCGTAGAGTTCACGATAGGCATTCCGCGCGTAGCGCATCTCGGCAAGGAGATTCTGCGAGCCGGTGTGGGTGGAATCCGTGCCCAGGGCCACATTGATTCCAGAGCGGAGAAGCTTCCGGATCTTGCAGGTGACATTGAACATCAGGAAGTTGGAGGCAGGACACCATGCGACACTCGCCTGGGCCTTCTTCACCTTGCGTATGTCCTCCTCGGAAAAGCCGATGCAGTGGATGAGGAGGTCATGCTCGGTGAGGCAGCCTGCGCGCTCGAGAATGCCAATGCCATCCATGGACTCGAGGTCGAAGCCCTCCTCGAGGTGGGTGATGAAGGGCCAGTCACGCTCGACGGCCCGCGCATGCTCGATCTCGAGGCCGTCGCCCCATTTGAGGTCATAGGAGGAGCATTCGTGCGCAAGCGCGTATTCGCGGATGACGCGGATGGGGAGCACGTCAATGAAGGGCTCGTTGAACTGGTGGGGGAAGTGGTCGTTGACGGTAGCGACTCCGGAAAAGAGGTTCTTGTAGGAACCGAGCCAGTACATCTGCTCGACAGTAAGGTTGGCACGCTCCTTGTATACTGCGGAGGACTTGAGGTCGGCATCCCAGGGACCCCAGTTCGCATAGTATCGGCCCTCGGGCGGACCCACACGCGGGAGGTAGTTCCCACGCAGGTGGTCATGTGCGTTGATGAGGGCGGGATAGACAAAGGCGTCGCCTACGGCGACGTTGACCGCTGAGGGGCGGGCAAATCCGGCGAACTTTGTTCCTTCGACCACGAGCGAGGTGGCCTTTTTAAGGCCTTTCGGCGTAACGATCGTGGCGCCGGTCAAGGCAAATGCTTCCACTGTGACTTCCTTCGCCTGCTTCCGATGTTCCTGACTTATTGTATCGGAAGATTCGTCCGAAAAATACAGCCCCCTTTACCCTTGCCCCCGAAGTCGCTGGTGGCGTCAGACGCCTTCATCGGCTCCCAGGGCGAGGGCTGCTGCTCCGAAAAGTCCCGCGTTGTCCCCAAGTTCGGGTCTACGCACAAAGCCTTCCCGTATGCCCCCTTCGACCAGGTAGCCGAAATACCCGGCAAGTTCGGCCATAAGGAGTTCCTGGACCCGCTCAGCGAGGCCCGGCCGCATTCCGACGCCTCCGCCCATGAGAATGCGGGCTGGGGTGAAGGCACAGACCCAGGCGGCCATGGCCCGGGCAAGGTAGCGGGCCTCGAGTTCCCAGGCCGGGTGATCGGGAGGGAGTTCCTTCGCGGGCCTTCCCCAACGGCGAGCAATGGCCGGCCCCGAAGCGAGACCCTCGATGCAATCGCCGTGGAAGGGGCAGGCTCCCGCAAAGTCATCACCAGCCTCGCGGGCGATACGGGAATGCCCGAGTTCGGGATGGGCAGTGCCGTGAACCAGGCGGCCACCGGATACAATGCCGCCCCCGATGCCAGTGCCAACCGTGAGGTAGATGAAATCAGGGAGGCCTCGGCCAGCACCCCAGCGTCCTTCGCCCGCTGCGGCCGCGTTGACATCGGTATCGAAGGCTGCCTTGAGTCCCAGCCTTCCGCCCAGGACTCCGGCCACGTCCGCCCCTTGCCAGTGAGCCTTCGGTGTCGAGGTAACCCTCCCCCATGCCGGGTGACCGGACCTGAGCTCCACAGGCCCGAAGCAGCCGATTCCGAGCGCTTCTGCCTTGCCATGGCTTTCCGAGGCCTCGGCAAGAAGGGCTCCAGCGCGCTCGAGGGTTTCGACCGGCTCGGTGGTCGGAATCGAGTCGCGCCACATGAGTTCAGGGTGATTACCCTCGGAACGAAGCAGACCAAGGACGAACTTGGTGCCACCAGCCTCGACAGCCGCAATGGTCATGCAAGCTTCTCCCCGGCAGCGACGATTGCGGCAGCTCCGGATTCCAGCGTGGCACTGTCCTCGGGCGCCTCTCCATCTCCACCTCCGCCATCCTCCCCCTCACCGTCCTCGCGGTTCATGAAATTGGAGACATGCTTGGCGTAGATGAAGTAGTCGTCCTCGGTATCGTAGAAGGCCTTGATGTGGCCAATCATCGCAAAATTGCGCTCGAGGAGAAATCCCTCCCCCACAACGGCTTCCTTTTTCTTCGAGATCTCGAAGCGGACAATCGCCTGGGGGCCGAAGTTCAGCACCTCCTCCTCGATCATTTCCGTGAGCTTCTGGCCCACCCCCTTGCCTCGGTACACCGCATCGACACAGATCGAGCGGACATCGTAGCTATACTCGGTGTTGTTGGCGCGGGCGAATACGGCAAAGCCCGCGAGGAGATTCCCGTCACGCAGCTCGACCACGGAGCAGGGCTCGCCCGGATGCTCAAGCCAGGTGATGAGGGTCTCCTTGAGGATGTCGATCTCAATATCCTTGTATGCGCCCGAGTTCCGGGCCAGCTTAAGGTATTCGCGTATATCTATCATTCTTTCCTTCCTGGGACAGCGTGCGGCTTCTGACTATACAGGCCATAAAGCCGCTCGTCCACCTTTTAGGAAGTGGCGCAAGGAGGGGATAGGAGGGGTACCGGTTCCGGACCCCTCCTTCAAGGAGTCCGTCAGGCTTCGGAGTCTGTCAGGGCCTGGTCATCTTATGCTCAGACCCACCCCAGCTTCGATAGTCCAGGAACGTCCAGGCTGGAGGTTAAAGGTCGACTCAAGCTTGATGCCACCGCTTGCGAGCTTGAAAACATGGTTGCCCGGAACCACGGACCCGACAAAGGAAGCCGGTCCCGTCTGTTGGAGCTGTGCTCCATCGACCCAGGCCTGGATGGGAGCCACAAGCTGGCCCCTGGCATCGAGCGACTGCAATGCCTGGGGAACGACGAAGGCAAAGGATACAAGCAGGGGCATGAGGGTGGCTGAAATGGCGAGCGGCGAGTTGGAGACCAGGATCTGCTGGGCGAAATCGGACATGCCAGGCGCGCTCACGGTGACGGTGTAGGTACCGGGGCTCAGGCCTATGTTGAGTGGCGTCTTCCCGCTTGGGATAGCATTGATGGCAACGGTGGCGTTCTGGACGTTGGCCGTAACCGAGAGCTGGTAGGTCGAGGGGGGCGGAGGGGGAGCGCTCTGGCCAAGCGGAATGAGGGTCACGGGAAGCTGGGTTCCAGCGATCGTGAGGGTGACGCTGGCCTCGAAGGGCTGATAGCCGGCTTTCTGGACCTTGATGTTGTAGGTACCTGCGGGAAGCAATACCGACAGGTTGGGCAGGGTCGAACCCGCAAGCCTGTTTTCCACAAAAACCTGCGCGCCAGAGACGTTGCAGACGACAGATAGCGCTGCCCTGTTCTGGGCAAACAAGGGACTGACAAGCGCGAGGATGAGAGCAAGGACTACGAGCTTCTTCATGATTCCTCCAGAAAAAAAGCGTAACCATCTAGGCTTCAGAACATGCTGCTATCGATGAGGAAAGTATAGCACAAGTCAAGGGGAGCATCCAAAGAGCGGTTCCTATCCCACCACCGGCTGATCGCCGCCCTTCAGCACAAAGCCATGGAGAAGGCCCTCGAGATGGCCGACGATCTCCTGGTTTCGGGTCGCCACTTCCTGGAGGTTCTTTACGCCCTCGATGATGTAGCGATTGCCCTCGGCCTGGCGCGAGGTGGCGTCACGGATGTTGCCGAAGATCTCGACAAGACGGGCGATCGAGATGCGCATGGCTTCGCTGTCGTTCCTTTGGATCTCGGCCGTTGCGCGGATGCTCTGGCTTGCCTCCACGAGGGAGGACATGGCTTCCACGATCTCGTTTGCGCCGATCTCCTGCTCCTTCATTCCTGCGGCGATCTGGTCAATGAGGGCGCCTGTCCCCTCGACGTCGCGGCCGATGCGGTCGAGGGCTTCCCTCGCTTCGGCAGCCAGCTTCACGTCCTCTCCTATGAGCCGCCTCATTGACGTGATGTTCGTGGAGATGTCCTTGGCACTCCGGGCGCTTGACTCGGCGAGGCTCCTCACCTCCCCTGCCACGACCGCAAAGCCGGCTCCGGCCAAGCCCGCGTGGGCAGCCTCGATGGCGGCATTCATGGCCAGGAGGTTCGTCTGGGCAGCGATCTTCGAGATGGTTCCAGCTATCGCGTCGACCCGCGCTGAGGCTCCCTCGACTTCGTGGATGGCCCGGGCTGCGTTGCCGACGGCCACCCCCCCCGAGGCTGCAACCTTCGTAAGCGAGGTGGCAAATTCGTTGGCCCGCTCGGTGGCGCGGCTGACCGACTTTATGTTGGCTGCCATTTCTGAAACAGCCGCCGAGGTCTGCTCCACCGCGGAGGCCTGGCTGTCGACCGCCTCCGAGATCCGCTTGAGGGAACTCAGCATGTTGCCGAGCGTGACCTCTGTCTCGGTCACGATACCGGCCTGCGAACTCGCGTGGCCGCTCGAGGCTTCGATGGACTCCACCATCATCTCGGTTTTCGCCATGGTGTCCAGGAGCACCTTGCGGAGGGTTTCGGAGGATTCCGCCACCTCGACCCCTGCATCCATGAACTGGCCAAGGAGGTTCTTCAGCTTTTCGATGAACAAGTTGATGGTGTCGACGAGTTCCCCAAGCTCGTCAAACTGGCCGATCACAAGGCGCTGGGTCAGGTCAGCCTTTCCGGCAATGAGGGACCGGAGCTTGTCTTCAAGGAAGGCGAACTGTGCCCGACGATAGCGATCCGTGGCTATCTGGATGAAGATCGTAAGGCCCACGAGGAAGAGGAGGATCGGCAGGTAGACTATCAATGGGTTGACCGATTGGGACTCGGTGCCTGCCCGGAGAAGGTGGCCTGCCTCGATAGCCTGGCTGGCGCCGATGACGGAGAACATGGTGTAAAACGAGAGGGCAAGGCTCATGAGGAGCGAACGCTGGCCCTCCGTCATCTCGCGATAGTTGCCCATCTTGCGGATCTGCAGGAGGGACCGCGGCGAAGCCAGGATCAGGTTGTTGATGACGATCTGCACATAGCCACATATGATGGCGCCTGAGAGGTATTGGAGGAAGAGCGGGATTCCCCGCACGGAGTTCCGCATAGCTCCCTCGGTTCCCACGAAGTAGGCGAGGATGAAGGCGCACAGATTGAAGGCCATGACGACCCAGGGGAGGCCGATGAGGCTTCCCATCGCTGCATTGAATTCCTCTTCTGAAATATGTCCGCTGGCCTCGACCTTCCGGACAGCCCTGGCGAAGGGTCTCATCCAGGTGAAAAGCGCGAGCAGCATCGCTATGAGCGCTGGCAGGATCGCGAGGCCGAGATAGGCAAGGACTTCGAGGGAAAAATGGGCGAGATCGAAACCGCCCGAGGCGACCCCTAAGGTAACCCCTAAGGTGACCACAGTCGCAAAGTCGTTCAGGAACTTCTGCGCGAGGGTGCTGATGACGATGAGAATGCCTGAATTGAGGGCCATCGCGATCATGAAGGGCAGGGCTCTCCACGTGGAACCACCGGGTTTTTGGGTCGACATTGTGGAGGGAGTATATAGCATTGGACATGCTGCCGCCAGACAAAGGAACCCATGCTGTCACTGCAATCCACCCTGGAGCAGGCACGGCGGAGAGGGGACTATTCACCAGTCCGCGGGATGGACAGCAAAATCAGGGCCGGAAGCCGAGCTCCAGGAAGCGGGCCTCGAGTGCCGCCAGATATCCACCGCTTCCGTGGAAGGCAGCCATCAGGCGGGGATCGGGCTCCACGGCTGTTCCGGCACGGCTCGTTGCCCGCCGTGCGTCGTCGGCGACGGCCACCCGCTCCGCATCGGAAAGGAGGGACAAGGCAGCCGCGAGGGCTGCTCCGGCTGCGGCGCCAGCATCCGCGATCGGAACAACCGCTACCTTCCAGATGGCTGCCACCCGGGCCAGGACAGCTGCGCTCGCTGAAGCCCCACCGGTGACCGCCATCGCAGCACCCTCCCCCGCGAAGGACCGCGAAGCCAGAGCCATGAGACAGAGTGAGGAATCCACGACGCCAGAGTAGTCGGTCGCAAAGTCGGGCGACCGGCCCAGGTCGAGGGCCGGCGAATCCGGGAAGGACTCGCGTTCCGGCTGGAAGATGACGGGCAGCTTCGAGGGAAGGCGGTTCGCGAGGGCGGCTTCGGCGGAGGCGAAGTCATCGGCGGGCAGGCCATGGTCCCTCCGGACACGCTCCCAGGCCAGGGCGCCGTTGGTCCTGCAGCCGAAGATGAAGGGGAGGCCCAGGCCGTCGTACATCGCGTTGGCTGACACATGGGGCCTGCCGCCGGCAGTCATCAGCACGAAGCTCGTTCCGAGGGACAGGAGGCTGCCAGGCACAAGGACCTTGCTCTGTGGATTGTCGCCCGAACCCGCGACGATGGCGCAGCCAG
>JBMOIK010000239.1:0-6498 GCA_049317365.1 Rectinemataceae bacterium
CCCGGCTCCGCCCATGGGCGGGGCTTTTTTTTCGGAGGTGGATCGTGAAGAAAATTGCCCGCGTGCTGATGCTCGCCTCGATGACGACCCTGGTCGGTTGCCAGCAATTCTTTTCCTCCTCCCTCCTTACTTTCTTGAAGCGTCCACAAGCCAAGATCACTACCCTGACAGCGACGAGTTCTGCTGCCCTTGTCCTGGCCCTGCAGTCGAATCCCGACCCGGCACTGGCAGCCGCGTCGCTCGGGGCCTTTGACAAGCTCATAAAAAGCGATCCGACCAACATGGATGTGCTCAAGGACGCAGCAGCGGTCGCAGTCATAGCCTCAGGGCTCGACACCACGATGACCAAGGCATTGACCACCCTCGACCTTACCTCGGTCATGGCAGGAACCTTGCCGAGCGCCGAGCAACTCACCACGATCGGCAACAGCATTGTTGAGGCAATGGCCAGCCTTGACAGCTCCGGCGCGTCGGGAATATTCGAGGCCCTCGCGCAGTCGGCATCAACGCCGGAGGGCGTGCAGAATCTCAAGGATTCTGGAGTCGGGTCTCAGACCCTGGTCATGGCGGCGGCGGCCGTCGCCCTCAGCGATATCAGCAGCCAGAATCCGGGTATCGACCTGAGCCAGGTGATTTCAGGAACCCTGCCAGAGGGCACCGTGGTCAATCCTCCTTCGGATGCCGCAAAGCAGGAACTTGCCAATCTCGCCAGTGGAATCACGGCGATCGACCCTAGCAACCAGCTCCTGGGCATGTTGCAGGGAATGCTGAAATTCTAAGCAGAGGACCATGACATGAGCATGAAGTGGCGCATAATTCCCGGACTCGTCCTGAGTTTCGGCCTGGTGCATGGAGTCATGGCCCTCGACATCGATCCCTTTACGATTCCCGTGGCACGATTTGGAGCCATGGGAGGTTCCCATGTCGCCCTCGCCGATGACTGGAGCCTGATGTTCGCCAATCCGGCAGGTCTTGCGAGCGTGCCGCCCCGCTTCCTGGCTGCCCAGGTCGGTGCCAGGGCCAGCGGTCCCCTTTTTGACATCGCCTTGGCCCTCCTCGGTGGTGGTTCCATGATCGACAATTTTGTCGGAGTGCTCGCGAGGAACGACTATAAACTCTATTCAGCTGTGGACGTCGCCGGTCCTCTTTCCTTCGGTTATGTGGGCAAGGGCCTGGGCTTCGGGCTCTTCAACAGGACCCATGCCATTGTCGATGCCGCGAGCCTTACGAGCGTCAAGATAGCCGCGCAGGAGGACGTCCTCCTCATTGGCGGCTACGCCTTTGGCGTCAACATCGGGAATTGGAGCCGTTTCGAGGCTGGCCTACTTGCAAAGGGCTACGCCCGTGGAGGCCTCGTCTCGACCCAGGATGCGCTCTCCCTCGTTAATATTGTGTCATCCTATATGGCCCAGCCCTTCTCGTTGGAGACCGGCATCGGGGTGGACTTCGGGCTCAGGTTCTCCACCTCGATCGGCCTCGCCTTCGGTCTGGCCTGCCGGGACCTCTACAGCCCCGTCCTGCAAAGCCGATACTCGAGCGTCCAGGGTTTTATGGACAATCCCGAGGCCTCACTGGTGAAAAGCATCCCCGGAGAGGTGGCTCGCCAGCTCGACGGGGGCATCTCCTGGTCCATGCCTGCAGGAGGCTTCTGGGGCCTGGTCGATTCCTTCGTTGTCGCCATTGATTACCGGCGCATCCTCGACCTCCTCGAAACCTTTCCTCGCAACCCCGCCCTGAATCTGGGGATCGGCGTAGAATCGCGCTTTCTCGACATCATCTCGGTGCGTGCAGGCCTCTCCGAAGGCTACCCGACCGCTGGCGCTTCGCTGGACCTCTCCGTCATGAGGCTCGACCTGAGCGTCTGGGGTTCAGAACTCGGTCTTGAACCAGGCGCCCGCCCCTCCTTCAACCTCATGACCACCCTGGATTTCAGCTACTGACCCGAATTGACAGCCATACCCGAGCCCCGCTACTGTAAGCTTAAGCGGGCCGCCAGTGTAGGCGCTCGCGGGCCGCTAGCTCAGTAGGTAGAGCAACGCCCTTTTAAGGCGTGGGTGCTGGGTTCGATCCCCGGGCGGCTCAAAGTAATGTCCATTAGCTCGTCAGTGCATACACCATATCCCCGACAAACCTCTTGAAGTACTCATTCTCGACAAATTGCTTGTAAACCTGCGTATCGTCTTTGAGGAGGAGTTGCATCACCTTGCCGAGGGCCTGATCATGGGCCATGCGGGCGGTGTGAGGCGTATTTTCCTTGGCGTTCTGGTAGGCCCTGTCGGCGGCTACCTGCGGAGCGATGTCATCGCGGATGCGCTTGGCGACACGGTCGGCGTCAGTGAAAAGTGTGCCGAAGTTCTCGTTGAAGGCCCTGAGGATGTTGCTTAAGCGGTCAAGCTCGGGCTCTGGCTTGAAACCGGCACCATCGGTGGGAGACGGTTCGATCTCGGCGTCCGCATCCTCCAGGACGATCTTCATAGTTGCCTTCTTCTCGACGCGGTAGCTGTCCATGTCGATGGCTTCGAGGATGCTCTTGGCGAGATCCGGCTCCACGGGGGCGGGCAACTTGGGCACGAGGAGGTTCAGGAAGATCGAGAGCTTCTCCCAGCCGAGGTTGTTGGTCGGGATCACCGAGGAGAGGAAGTTGTAGCTGCGGCAGAAGACCTTGGCCTTGCCCTTGAAGTCGACCTGGTTGTCCTCGTCGAGGTCGTTGGTGTAGAGCGCGACGCAGGCATCGAGGATGGGGTCGAGTTTGTCCCGGTCGGCGCCTCCAAGGAATAGCTCCACGATCTTCTGAACATGGTCGGGCGAGTAGACCTGCGCATTGTCGAGGGCGGTCTTCAGGTCATTGAGTTTGTTGGGGTCGGTCTCTTCGGCGAGCAGTGTCGTTCGGTAGTAGTCCTGGAAGGCGAAGGTAATCGCCTCGCTGTTGTTCTGGAAGTCGAGCACAAAGCAGTCATGCTTCTGGGGATGGGCGCGGTTGAGGCGCGACAGGGTCTGCACCGCCTTGATGCCCGCCAGGGGCTTGTCGACATACATCGAGTGAAGGAGGGGCTCGTCGTAGCCGGTCTGGAACTTGTCGGCGCAAATCAGGAAGCGGTAGGGGTCGTTCTGGATCTTGCCGGCGATGTCGCCGCTCGGGAAGCCATTGAGTGATGACTCGGTGACCTTCCCTCCGCCGTAGTCATGCTCGCCCGAGAAGGCGACGATTGCCTGGTAGGGGCTTTTCCGGTCCACGAGGTAGGCCTTGAAGGCTTGGAAATACTGGATGGCACGCTCGATGCCGCTCGTCACCACCATGGCCCTGGCCTGGCCGCCGATCTTCCCTGCGGCGAGCACCTGCTCGTGGAAGTGGTCCACCATGATCTCAGCCTTGAGCCGGATCGCGTAGTCGTGGCTCTCGACGTAGCGGCGGAGCTTCTTCTTCGCCTTCTTCGTGTCGAACTCAGGGTCGTCCTCGGTTTTCTTGACCAGCTTGTAGTAACTGTTCACAGTTGTGAAGGTCTTGAGTACGTCGAGGATGAAGCCCTCCTCGATAGCCTGCTTCATCGTGTAGCTGTGGAAGGGTCGGTGTTTGATCTTGCCCTCGGCGTCGGGCGGGAGGCTCTCGCCGAACATCTCCAGGGTCCGGTTCTTGGGGGTGGCGGTGAAGGCGAAGTAGCTGGCGTTGGAAAGGAGCTTCCGCGAGGCCATCCGCTTATCGAGGGCATCGTTGATCGTGTCTTCGGGGTCCGCCTCGATGTCATCGTCCGAGAGTACGGCGTTCATGGCGGCGGAGGTCTTCCCTCCCTGGCTCGAGTGGGCTTCATCAATGATAATTGCGAAGGTCTTGCCACCTTCGCCTGCGATCTCGTCGAGGATGTAGGGGAACTTCTGCACCGTCGAGACGATGATCTTCTTCCCTTCCTCGATGAACTTCTTGAGGTCGCCTGAGTGCTCGGCGTGCCCGACGGTCGCTCCGACCTGCATGAAGAGCTTGATGGTCTTCTGGATCTGGTCGTCGAGGATGCGCCGGTCGGTGACGACGATGACGGAGTCGAAGGCCTCCTTGCCGCCACGCTTCACGCCGATGAGCTGGTGGGCGAGCCAGGCGATGGAGTTCGACTTGCCTGAGCCCGCCGAATGCTGGATCAGGTAGCGCTTGCCGGCGCCCTGCACCTGTACATCGGCCAAAGCCTGACGAACCACGCCGAGCTGGTGATAGCGGGGCCAGACCTGCCTGCGCCGCTTCCTGCCGGTCTTCGGGTCCTTCTCCTCGACGACCTGGGCATAGTTCTCGAGGATGTTGGTGAGTCCCTTCGGCGTCAGGACCTCCTTCCAGAGGTAGTCGGTCTTGAGTCCAAGAGGGTTAGTCGGGTTGCCCGCGCCGTCGTCGCTCCCCTTGTTGAAGGGCAGGAACCACGAGGCCTTGCCCTTGAGTTCAGTGCTCATGGCGACTTCACTGTCGTCGACGGCGAAGTGTACGACGCAGCGGCCGAACTCGAAGAGGCGCTCTCGCGGATCCCGATCGCGCTTGTATTGCTCGACCGCGTCTTCCACGGTCTGCTTGGTGAGGCTGTTCTTGAGTTCGAAGGTGGCGATGGGCAGGCCATTGATGAAGAGGCAGAGGTCCAGGGCCCGGCGGGTCTCGTCCTTGCTGTAGGCCAGCTGGCGGGTGATCGAGAAGCGATTCTTGGCGTTCAGGGCAGTGGCCTTGGCGTTGCCCTCCGAGGGGGTCCCAAAGAAGAGGTCGAAGTGCCCGGCGGGATGGTGATCGATCCCCTTCCGAAGCACATCGATGACGCCGCGGTTGTGGATCTCGGTGGAGAGGCGGGTGAGAAACTTGAGCCGGCTCAAGTCCTTGGGGTCGGAGGCATCGGCCGTTGCCAGCTTCTTGAAAGGCTCGGGCTGAGAGGAACGTAAGTAGGCGAAGAGCTGCGGGACATCAAGGGCCTGGGCCCGGTCGTAGTCCTTGGCGCTGCCGGCGAAGTAGCCCGTTCCCCCGTAGGTCGGGGGCGCCTCGGCCACGCTGTTCGCTGCGACGGAGATGCCGTCCCCACCGGTCATGTGGCGCATGATGAGGGTCTCGAGGCCCTTCTCGGAGATGTCAGTAGGCATTGCAGCTCCCTTCATCAACTACCCATCAACCAAACTCGGTCCTGATATATGCAGGTGCGATAATGGAATACGAGCATCGCCCGGTCTTCCGACACCCGTTCCATCAACTACCCATCAACCAACCATCAAGCAATCCCTTCGACCTCGCCGGGGTTGGGCGGAGCCTGATTATTTGTTGGGCCTTTGTTTGACCGCCAGAAGCGGCGCTCAGTAAGCAAATAGCAAAGCCATATCCTGCAACAACTTTATCGAACAGATCGTCGAGCATCCCTCGCCTTGGCGCCGTCTGTATTTGTTTATTCATCGGCTTGCTTCACGCTATGCCATGCCGACTTTATCCGACCCCCGCGATTCTCAATCTTCCTCTTTTCGACAAGCTTCAATTGTGGCGGTCCTTGAACTCCAAGCCATCGGTTGGCATCATGCTACTCACGCTTTGTTTGATTCTGCGAAATCCTTTGATTTGTTCTTTGGTTTTCCTGAGAAAACACCAAAGCACATTTGCTTGTCATGTAATTACTTACATAAAGCACTTCCGATAGCCTGCTCTGGTTTTCCTTGGTCTTCCCAGCCAAATCGCAGGGAATTATCAAAGCCCAAACCAAAGGAAGCTCCAGCATCCTAAGCCACATCCGAAAGCAGATTCGCGAATTCGTCCGGCCGGGACCAGCGGGCGACGGTTGATAATCCGGAAACAAGCTGGTAGTCCTCGTCATTCCAGACATCCATCGTGTCATCGAAGAGCGAAACGAAGCGCAAGGCCTCAGGCCCTGCTGCGAGCTGATTCAGGTCGTACCAAGCTGCGACCACATGCTCGGAAATCGCCTTGGCCGCCGAGCGATTGCCGGTGCTGAGGACGTAGACCAAGGAACTGCGACTTGCCGCCCTGACATGGAAATCCACATTCCAGCCGCGACCCGAGCGGCCGAGCAGTTTTTCCGCCCGATCAAAGGCAAGCTCGCGCTCAAAAAGGAAATCGGCGACCTCGTCGACGACGGACTCGACAGCTCGCGTCCTGAAGGTAAACCAAAGATCAGAAACCCTGAGCGCCGCCTGGGCTACCCTTGTGACGACTGCAGCCAGGATCTCGCCGGATCGACAGCGGGCAACAAGCATGCCCCGGTAATACTCGACTCCATGGGTCAGGCAAATATCCTCGATGAGTTGCCGCTGCTTCGTGGAACGCCGCTGTGAGACAGTTTGCATCCTAAGCCAGCGTCCGGTCTCAGCCAAATCGGTGATGGTGGCGACCTCACCGTCGCTCTTGTAGAAGAGATCGATATTGTCACCGTCGGGATAGAGATAGGGCGTTCGAATGCGCTGGTATTCACCTTGGGGCGAGAATGAAAACAGCTCGCCGAGACCACGAGCCAGTGTTTCCAGGGCTGGCGAATGATCTTCATC
>JBMOIK010000240.1:0-6498 GCA_049317365.1 Rectinemataceae bacterium
CCGCATCGGCCTCGGACTCCGAGTCCGCATCCAGAAGGCCATCGAGGGTCTCGACTACGGCCTGTGGAAACGCGAGAAGCCATCCCTCTGGGTATCGCTGTTCGGGCGGGACATAGCAGCAATTGAAAGCTTTTTTGCCAACACCCTTCCGACCCTCTGTTTTTCCATCCTCTACCTGGTTTTCGCCATTGTTGCCCTCCTCATCACCAAGGTGGAACTCGGCCTGCTGGTGCTCGTCGGCCTGCCCCTGGCCTGGCTCGGTCAGCGCCTCTTCGGGACGAGAAGCTTCTCGCGGGGGGAAGCCTACCTCAGGGAGGACGGACAGGCCGCTGCCGCCCTCGAGGAGAGCTTCAGGTCCCTGCCCCTCGCGAAGGTCGGGCGCCTCGGTCCGGGCGAGGCTTCAGCCTTCAGCGCGCGCCTTTCCCGCCTGGCCGATACGGGGCGCTCCTTTTTTTTCATGTCCAACCTCAACCGTCGGGCGCCTAACCTTTCGGTGCATTTCCTCCAGGTCGCCCTCCTCCTCTTCGGCGGCTGGCTCGTGATCCAGGGGCAGCTCCAGGTCGGCCAGCTCATCGCAGCCAACCTCCTGTTCGGGAACGTCGTCATGGCTGTCCTCGATTTTTCCCTCGTCATGGGCCCCCTGGTGCAGGCGGGTCTGGCCTACGGGAGGATCGGGGAGAAGCTGGCCGAACTCACGGCATCCCGTGAAGTCGCCTCCGGAGCCGACAGCGGGGACAGGGAAGCCGAAGAAGGCCCCGATGGCGACAAGGTCGTCAGCATCAGGAACATGCGCTTCGCCTGGCCCGGTGGCAAGCTGGTCATCGACGGTTTGAGCCTCGATTTGCGTCGAGGCACACGGACCGCGATCGTGGGCGAAAGTGGCTGTGGCAAATCCACGCTCGCGAGCATCATCCTCGGTCTCTATCGACCGGTCTCCGGAAGCGTCTGGCGCGAGCCTGGCCTTCCAGGAGTGGTGTTCCAGGACAACCCCATCTTCGACAGGAGCCTCCGCGAGAACATCCTCCTCGGAGCCGATCCCGGGCCCGGCGACAACCATCTCCTGGATGCCATCGAGAACTCCGGCCTCAGGTCCTGGATCGAGGGATTGAAGGATGGCCTTGAGACCGAGGCGGGAGAGGCAGGGGGCTTCCTTTCGGGGGGCCAGCGGCAGCGCCTCGCCCTCGCCCGTGCCCTCGTGCTGCGCCCCTCCCTCCTCGTCCTCGACGAGGCCACCTCCGCGATGGATCCCCTCACCGAGGCTGCCGTCAACGAGGCGCTCCGGAAACTCGGGGCAATGCTGACCATTCTGCACATCACCCACCGCCTGGCGGGCATTGCCGACTATGACAGGATTGTGCTGATAGCGGGCGGGAAGATCGTGGAGGCCGGGACCCATGCCGAACTCCTCGCAATTGAGAAGGGTCGCTATGCGGCCATGTGGCAGAGGCAGTCAGGGCTGATAGTTTCTGGAGGAGACTCCGCCCGCATCACCGAGTCCTCCCTCGGTACCTTCCCCCTCTTCGCCGCCTCCGCTCCCGCTACCCTGACCTCGCTCTGTTCGGCCTTTGTCAGCGAAAGCGCCGATGCAGGCTCGACGATCATCAGGCAGGGCACTCCAGGATCACGTTTCTACATCGTCGCCCGGGGTCGGGTCGAGGTCGGCATCAGGGGACTGCCCGGCCAGAAGGACGAGGTAATTGTTGCAAACCTGGGCGACGGTGATTTTTTCGGCGAGATGTCCCTCCTCGACGCCGTCCTCACGGCGGCCAGCGTACGGGCCGTGGAGGACTGCGTACTTCTCGCGCTTGAAAAGGATGTCTTCCTCAAGATCCTCGAGAGCGACCAAGCTTTGGCGGAGCGTGTCCGCGCCGAGGCGGATCGCAGGAAGTCGCAGAACGCCACGCTACGCTGATGCCGGCAGTCTCGACCGGTGTCGACCCTGGCCGAGGCTGCCGAGCATTGTCTATAGCCTGAGCGAGGCGCTCAATCCCATGCTGCCGAAGCGTTGCAGCCTTTCCTCTGGCGTCAGGGTGCCTGAAGCGGTGGGTCCTCCCAGTCGCAGCAGGGTGGACATCGGCAGCTCGGCGAAGCCGTCTAACCTTAGCAGCGAGAGCTTGGCGGTGAGGCCTCCGGAGAGTGTCCCGCGTTGGGCATCAAAGCCCGTGGCGATTTCGGAGAGGTGACCCGGAAGGGGCTGCCCATAGCCGGCGCGGACGAGGATCACGATGGTATCGCCGAGGTCGAGACCTGCCTCCACTCCGGACTTGAACTCGCGGTTCCTGTCGTCCCCAAGTTTTTGCACGTCCACGCTTGCCTGGAACACCAAAGGAAAGCGATATGTGCCAGACTTCCAGTCGGAGGGCATAAAGGAAAAGCCGGCATTCAGATTGTTCAATAGTGCCGCTGCCGGATCGGCTGAGCTGCCCTTTTCCAGGAAGCCCAGGAGGTTGTTTTCGTAGAGGCCCATGTTGAGGGGGCCTACTGTGAGGAGGGCTCCGAGACCGGCCTTGATCGAGGTCTCAAGGCTCGCAGGATCCATATCCCCCGACAGGAACTCCGGGAGGAGGCTCACCAAGAGCGCCTGCGGGTCCTGGCTGAACTCCGCCAGGCTCGACTTCTTTATGGTACTGCCGAAGGACTGGTAGCGAAGGTTGCCGCCAAAGGCCAGCGGGCCGAGGTTGAAGCCGAGGCCGCCCACTGCCCTGATGTTTCGCCAGAGGCTTATGTTCATCGTGGTGTCCGTCCCCGTGAAACCCAGGGGGAACTGGGGACTCGCCGCAAGATCCGCAGCGAAGGACAGGGCCCAGTATCGGCCACCGAGTTCGAGGGTCGGGTTCGCTACCAGCGGCCCGAAGCTCCGGAAGCCGCGATAGGCGCTCTCCAGGTTGCTGTATTTCTGGTACCAGGCCAGCTTGTCGGGGCCACTCAAGCTGTCCCAGGAGACTGAAGGATCGACCCCGGCGATAAAGGCCGAAAGTCCGGGCCGGACCGACTCGAAGTCGAAGGGTCGGCTAATGCCGAGAAAGCGGTCAAAATAACTGTACCCATAGGTCTGTCCACTGCTGCCTTGCGTGATGGTCTGAGAGACCTCCGGAAGCGCCGAGTTTGTCTCGAAGCCGCCCAGGCTTGCGCTGAGCCCGCCCATTCCCTCCACGACCAGGTAGCCCTTGCGGAGGAAGGCGAGGCCCGCAGGATTGTACAACAGGGCGTTTGCGTCATCGGTGACGGCCGTCATGGCGCCCGAGAGCCCAGCTGCCCTGGCGTCGCCGGACTGTCCGAAAGCCATTTGGGCCAGGAACAGCCCGGCAAGGGCCAGAATGATGATCCTGTTCATGACTGCCCTCCTTCGATCGTCAGGCTTCTGGCAGGACGATAGACGATCGGGACCCATGCCTTGCCGGAGGGTGGGTACTCGATGGCGTTGGAGAGGCCCGGCCCCTTGGCTGCGTTCTCGGGGAACTCGCAGTACACCATGGTCTGTGGATCGGGACCCTCGACCTCGAAGAGGACCTTCGAACCATTGTTGCTGTACCAGCCCTCCGAGGCCAGGAGCGCATACCCTGTCATGGCGCCTGAGCCGTTCGTGGCGCTGAACCACGAGCTGGCGTCGAGCCAATGGAAATTCGTGTCGTTCCTGTCCCCGGTGCTGACGTGTTCAAGGAGGTCGAAGCTGCCGGAATAGTGCGATGTGCCGGGAACGAGATCAAGCTTCGCTATGGCGTGCATGTCCCTCTTGTCTCCCGAGCCGGCCCATCTCAGGCCGATCCAGAGGTAGAGTACCTTCGGTTCCTCATAATTGACACCTCGTTGACTGACCAGCGCCGCCTTTGCGGCGGTGTCCACGTCCACCTGGTAGAGGATGGTGGAGGGATTGCCTTGCATCTGCGCGGAGGAAAGCGTGTAGATCCTCGTCCCGGAAAGATAGCCGACTCTGCCCATGCCCTGGCAGGAACCGAGGAGAAGAAGACCTGCGAGTGCGGCGAGCGCCCGCGATGTCGATATGGCCATGAAGCCTCCTTTGCGGGACAGGGAAGCCCCGGTGCTGGATGGATTATATCGATGGGAAAGAATATTGCAATTGGTCCTGAAATGCGCCTTTTTTATCAATAGCGGCCTGCGAAGAGTGCCGGGACCTGTCCCCGGGTTTGCCATATCCATAGAGGTTTTCGGCGGCGATGAGCTCCACTCCGGCTGGCGGGGACTCCATGCGTCCCGTGCGACTGATTATCCTTACTTGGAAATCCTTCGCTCGCAGGGCCTCGGCAGCAAAGCGACCGAGAGCTTCGGTGCCGACGCGAATCTCGTTCGACCAGATACCGGGGGCGCGCCTCTGCGATGGCCTGGCCATGTTCACTACTCCCCTTTGGATTGGGGAAAATCAGTGTTCGGGGAGTCGTCTGCCCCCTTGGGCACGAGACCACGTTCCAGCTCGAGCGGAATAGCCTCACCCTTTGCCTGCTTCTCCGCGATCCAGGGCTGAAACAAATCCAAAATGGCCGCAACGTCCAGACATAGGCTCCGACAGCAGCCTCAGAAGTCGTCATGGACGACTCCCGATGACCTGGCCGATCGGGGAAGCAGGCGTAGCAGGCGCTCTGAGTTTTCAAGCCGGACCTGGAGGCTCTCTTTTTCCGATTCAAAGAGCTCGATCCCGAGTACTGCTGCCGCCTCGAAGGCCGCACCGACAGAGCAGGATGGATCGCCAGCTTCAATGCGTTGAAGGAGGGCTCGAGATATGCCTACGCGTTCAGCAAGCAGGCCTGCTGTCATGCCTTGGCTGAGCCTTTTCTCGCGGACCAGCGAGCCAAGCAGCCCAAGCGCCTCCCGGCTGTACGCAGAGCAAACCAGTGTTGTCTTCATGGTTATCCAGCCTCTCTGTCTCATGTATGTAGCACAAAAGCTCCTTACGATCTATATATGAGTCTGAATAGATAGGTAGGGGGGGATCTATTCAGCCAGACACTACATATTCGAGGAAAAGTAAGTCCTCAGCAGCCACAGCCCTCCGAAGATAGTCACCATCGATGCGACCGTCGTCGCGAGCACGATCTCGCCCGCGAGATTCTCGTCGTTGCCCATCGATTTGGCCATGACATAGCTCGCAACGGCCGTGGGTGTCGCACCGAGCATGAAGATGATGCTGACATCGATGCCCGTGAAGCCCAGGGCGAGGGCAGCGCCGACAAAGAGCACTGGCAGGACTGCCACCTTGTAGAGGGTTGCCATGATGACGGCGGCAGGCCGTTCTCCGAGCTTCCTGCGGGACATGCTCGCGCCCAAGTCAAGGAGGGAGAGCGGCACGGCGATACTGGCAAGATAGGAGAGGAATTTTTCCACGGCACCTGGCAGTCTCCATCCCAGGGCCGCGAAGGGGATGGCAGCCAGGGCAGCCAGTATGAGGGGGTTGGTGGCTACTCCCCGGAGGATCTGGCCTGGGCGGGCAGCCTTTGCTTCGCGGGAATGCGCCGCAAGGATAGTCACGGAGAGCAGGTTGTACACTGGCATGATGCCCACCAGCAGTATTGCCGCCCGGGCTTTCCCCAGCTCTCCGAAGAGGTTTCCGATCACGGGGAAGGCCAGGATCATGAAGTTCCCGCGGAATCCCCCCTGGATAAAGGCGCCTCTGGCTGGCGGATCGGCAAGGAGGAAGCGCGCGGCGAGGAAGAGGAGGGGCAGCGACAGCAGCGTCGCGATCATCCCAAAGGCGAGAAGACCCGGCGAAAAAGCGATCCTGAAATCCGAGGCATAGATCGAGGTGAACACCAGGGCGGGGAGGCAGAACTGGAAGACAAGGCGGGAACTGACCTCGCTCCAGGCTGCGGTGAGAAGCTTTTTTCTACCAGCAAGCCAGCCCGCGACGATGAGGAAGAAGATCGGGAGCACATTGCCCGCGATGAATACGGCGTTTTCCACTGGCTGACTATAGCGTAGGCTCGCGTTGTTTACCTTCCTGTCTGGTTATGGGGAGGAGGCCTCCTGCCCGAGCTCCAGGTCGAGGTCGGCCAATATCCCGCGATTGTAGGCATTCACCGAACCCAGGAGGTCCTGGTTGGCCATGGGCAGGAGGAAGAAACCAATCGTTGTCGCGACGAGGCCACCCAGGCTGGCAAGGCTCGCGATGCTTGCATAGCTGCCATAAGCGGGGTTCGATGCATCGCCTGAGGCGAGGAGGGTCAGGAAGGGCGCAGCGATCTCGATCGCGATGCCTCCCCAGAAGAGGATGTTCCCGGTCGTGTTCTTGTTCCTGAACTCCTCGAGCGCGAAGCTGCTGTCGGGGTAGGTCGACAGGAGTTTCTCGAAATGTGCTGAGATGCCGGCGCTCGTCCAGCTGCTCTGCCCGCCCTGTGCAA
This sequence comes from Rectinemataceae bacterium, assembly GCA_049317365.1. Lineage (GTDB taxonomy): Bacteria > Spirochaetota > Spirochaetia > Treponematales > Rectinemataceae > CAIJMU01. The sequence continues at coordinate 6,351 of JBMOIK010000240.1, forward strand.
GGGTCAATCCACCGAAGACGGCGTAGCCCACCGAGATGGATTTCGAGTCGAAGTATCCCTGGATCTTGCCCGGCCCCTCTGCGAAGCCCGCGCCTAGGGCCATGACAGCAAGCACGAGGAACACTGGTGCCTTATGGGATTTCATCTC
>JBMOIK010000241.1:0-6480 GCA_049317365.1 Rectinemataceae bacterium
TATTGCGCCACTGAAACGAGGTGATGATGGCGGATTCAAAGTTCGGAGAATTCTCAGTGTAATTCTTGCTACGCTGAGGCTTCTTCTTCCAATCCAGGTCAAAGATTCCAAGCTCGTACCCGAGCACCACGAAGGAGACCAGGGAACGCATCGATCCGGTCCAGTTTGGGTTGATGTCGGATTCGTATGGCAAGGTTACGCCGTTGAGTATATCCAGCAGGAGATCTGCGTCCTCCTTGGAGATGAGCCTGGAGCTCACAAGTTGAGAAACCAGATAGTCATGTTCGTATTCAAGCGCAACGAACTTGAGGCAGACACCGGGATCATACTCATACTCGATGGCGATGGCCTCGAGCGTATCTTCGTCAGCGTCAAGCGCAACACCGCTTCCGGCACAGGCAGTGAGCATCTCATAGACCTGAACCAGTTGCCGACCGATAGGCTCAAGCTCAGCAAGATCACGGTCGTTGTTGGAGGCGAGCGTCCAGCGGATATCGTGGAGCCTCCGAAGCGTCTCGCGCCTTAGTTTGTCCGCAAGTGCGATGCGCTTGGTGGCATCTGGTTCGGAGAAGAGCCTATCCATGATGCTGTTTGCCACATTCGTGGATAGAAGTTCAGCCCGCTTCTGGTCAGCCAGGCGCCGCATCGAGGCAGCCAAAGCTTCGTATTGCCACAGCTCGGCCGAGTTCGAGTCCAAGGCCTTGAGCGCGTCTATAATACTCTGTAGGGTGTCATCCATGGCATCCTCCATTTTGAATCGTTTCCCCCGGCCTACCTCGACCTAACAAAGCCTGGCCTACGCAAGTTCACTCTTCGCTACTTTCTTCGGAGGAGCATACATCTGATCCACCGCCTTGGCGACATCTTCCACCCGTAGTAGCGCCAGGTGCGTATAAGCTTCCTGCACACGGGTAAGGATCCGGGCTTCCGTACTCGACCAGCCCAGGAATGACTGCACAAGGAGAGGCGCGACACCGGCGGCGAGCAAGTTGGTGTTCAAGGTGTGCCGCGCCGCATGGCAAGAAATCCAGCGTTCGTCCTCCGGCAACACATCCTCCTCCTGCGCTTCTTCAATAACCGCCTCAAGGACGTTATGAAGACCTTCATAGCCTATCCTCTCGCCGTCCGGAGTGCCGAATACAAAATGGTCACCCGGGACCGGCTCCGAGAGGCTGTCCTTCCATGTCTTCATTCGGTCCAGGGCGAGGCGGCCGATGAAGATGTCCCTTGTCTTGTCCCATTTGGGCTTTCCAAGACCGTCGAGCCCCTTGTCGGCTTCGATGATCCTGCAACGTCCCGTCTTGAGGTCCACGGACGACCACCTGAGCGCGCGTAGCTCACCGGCTCGCACGCCGGTACAGAAGAGGAAGGCGATCATAGCCTCGTCCCTCAGTGCCAAGGCTGCGTTCATAGCCTTCCGGGAAGTCTTCGCGCCACGCTTGACGGGTTCTGCTCCAATGGCCAAGCGCTGTAGGCGCTCGGTACGTATTGAGAGGAAGGCAAGAAGCTTGCCCACTTCTTCGGGTGAAAGGACGCCTCGCTCCTTCTTCTCGTACTTGATGTTGCCAACCTGGGCGCCAGGGTTGGAGTCGATATCGTCGCGGAAGCAGGCCTCGGACAGGATAGTCTTTATTGCCGAGACGCATTTGTTGACGGTGTTGATTCCCATGCCGGACTTGAGCATTCTGCTACGGAAGTCCAGGAGGTCTCCACGCTTCAACTCCGCCACTGGTGTATTGGAGAGAGCGGCATCAGAGAGGATGTGCTTTTCCAGCAAGGAGCGGCAGGTGCGGAGATGGTTTAGACCTATGCTTTTGCCCTCCTGCCGGTACCGGATGAAGTGAGGACAGGTCGCGGGCAGGTAGTAGGAGGCGGCATATTCGGCGAAGGTCAACGGGGACGACTTGGCGTCTTGTTTATCCATGAAGCTGCGGATGAACTCGCGGGCCTTCTCTTTGCCAGTTACACCGGTGGACTGCTTATGACGCTTGCCATCCTTCCCGGTATAGACGAAGTAGTAGACTCTGCTGTCTTCCCTGCGGTACGGCTCTGGGTACTTCTTCTTGGCTCCCATACGGCATCCCCTATCAAGGTAGTATACGCCATCTGGGTCGCGAGGCAGCAAACCACGCACGGACGAAGCGAGCAGGACAGGCCGAAGGTCGTGTTTCCAGTTCCAAGATGTGCGCCCAGTTTGCGCCCAGTTGAACCTGAAAACAACAAACCCCTAGCTACTGCTAGGGGTTCATTTCCTTGCAACACAAGGACTTAACTTGCTCCCCCGCGCGGATTTGAACCACGGACCCAGTGGTTAACAGCCACTTGCTCTGCCAGCTGAGCTACAGGGGAAAGTTGTAAGCGGGAGGAAAGTACCCCCAAGGGCGGCGGGTTGTCAAGAAGCTGCAAACCTCACTTTTTCTTCTTCGCGGGGCTGGGCTTTCTGGCAGAAGGCTTTTGCGGGACCGCGTCGAAGAGCTCAGGCGCCTTGGCGCGCCTGGCTGGACTTGCTGCGTCCACGCCTTCTGCTGACTCGACCTCCCGGGGGGCCAGGCGGACTCCATTGGCCTTGATGCCCTTCACGTCATAGTCGCCGAGGCGGAAATGGCCCTCAAGGCCCTTCTGGCGCGGTTTCTTGACATAGCGGAGGGTGATGCTCGCTGCCTTCGCGACGGTGAACCAGAGCACCCGCGAGCCTTCGGAAAGGAGCTGGTAGTCCTTGTTCATGATCCAGCCCTCGATCTGGAAGCGCTTGATGCAGGGATATCCGGTTGCCCCTTCCTTGTACACAATTGAAAAGACCACGTCGGCCAGCTCGTCCTTGTCGGCGACTGCCGCGTGGAGCATCCCCTCGTCGACAAAGAGCTTCTCGGGCGCAGGGACAACCGACCAGTAGGCGCTCCGCCTGATGACGAGGACCTTCTCGAAGGAGGAGATCGAGAAGAGGTTCTCGCCTCCGGAGACCGCCGTACCGAGGTAGCCGCTCTGCCGGTCGTAGCGGACGACCAGGTCGCGCTTGGCTACCTCGCGGGCATCGACGTGCCCAAAGCCCTTGACCTCGGTCTTCCGTTTCCAGGACGGCCCCAGCTTCTTGGCGATGCCTTCAAGCCATTTGATGGCGTAGTCGACGATGGTCGCCAGGTGCGCGCGGACCTCCTTGAGGCGCGCGTTGAGCCGCGCCGTCTCCGCCCTCGCCTTCTCGATGTCGTAGAGGGATATGCGCCTGATTGGTATTTTCAGAAGTCGTTCAACGTCCTCGGCGAGCACCTCGCGCCTGATCTCCTTCTGGAAGGGCGCGAGCCCGTCGAAGACCGCCTTGTTCACGGCCTCCTGGGTCTTCTTGTCCTCTATGCGCTTGTAGACGCGCTCCTCGATGAAGATGCGTTCGAGGGTGCGGGCGTGGAGTTCGTCCTTAAGCTCGCCTTCCTCGATCTTCAGCTCGCGCCTCAGGATGTCGACGAGGCGCTCGGCGTGGTGCCTGACAATCTCGCCCACGCGCATGAGGACGGGCTGCCCCTCCTTGATGAGGAGGAGGTTGCAGGAGATCGATACCTCGCATTGGGTAAATGCGTAGAGGGAGTCGACAACTTCCTCGGCGTAGGTGCCGCGCTGCAGGCGCACCTCTATCTCGGCGGTCTCGGTGGTGAAGTCGTTGATCGAAGCCACCTTGATGCGGCCGCTGCGGGCGGCGTTCTCGATGCTCTCGATGAGGCTCTCGGTGGTGGTGCCGAAGGGGATCTCGCGGATGACGATGCGCTTGGGATCGGAGAGGTCAAGGCGGGCCCGGACGCGGACGCGGCCCATGCCCTCGTCGTACTCCGCGGCGTCGACGATGCCCCCGGTCGGGAAGTCGGGCAGGATGTTGAACTTCTTCCCCTTGAGGCAGGCGATCTCGGCCTGGATGACCTCGAGGGGATTGTGGGGGAGTATCCTGGTACTCATGCCGACGGCGATGCCCTCCGCCCCGATGATCAGTATTACCGGAAGTTTGGCGGGATAGAGCTCGGGCTCACGGTTCCGGCCGTCGTAGCTGTCGACCCAGGTCGTGATCTTCGGGTTGTGGAAGACGTCCTTGGCCAGCGGGGTGGCTCGGCACTCGATGTAGCGGGCGGCCGAGGCCTCGTCGCCGGTGTAGAGGTTCCCGAAGTTCCCCTGCCGGTCGATGAAGAGCTCCTTGTTGGCCAATACAACCAATGCTGAATAGATGGAGGCGTCGCCATGGGGATGGTACTTCATGCAGGAACCGACGATGTTGGCCACCTTGTGGTACTTCCCGTCGTCGGCCTCGAAGAGCGTGTGCATGATGCGGCGCTGCACGGGCTTGAGCCCGTCCTCGAGGTCGGGGATGGCCCTGTCCTTGATGACATAGGAGGCGTAGTAGAGGAAATTCTCGTCGAAGAGCTTCTTTACGTAGGCCATCTCTCAATCCTTAGAGGTCGTTCACCAGGTTCTGCATGATGTACTCGCGGCGCTCGGGAGTGTTCTTGCCCATGTAGAAGTTGAGCACCTCCGGCACGTTCTTCAGGGTCTGGATGTCGACGCGGACGAGGCGGATGTCCTCGCCGATGAACTGGCCGAATTCCTTGGGGCTGATCTCGCCGAGGCCCTTGAAGCGGGTGGTCTCCGCGCTGGTGCCAAGGGCGGCGAGGGCGGCGTCACGCTCGCGGGCGGAGTAGCAGTAGCGCGTGACCTGCTTGGTGCGCACCCGGAACAGGGGGGTCTCGAAGATGAAGACGCGGCCCTGGGTGACGAGCTCCTCGAAGTAGGTCAGGAAAAAGGTCAAAAGGAGGTTGCGGATGTGGAAGCCGTCATAGTCGGCATCCGTCGCAATTACTATCTTTCCGTAGCGGAGGCCCTCGATGGTGTTCTCTATGCCGAGGGCCATCATCATGTTGTAGAGTTCCTCGTTCTTGTAGATGGCCGTGCGCTTGCGGGCGTGCATGTTCTCGGGCTTGCCGCGCAGCGAGAAGATGGCCTGGGTCATCACGTCGCGGGCGCTCACGATGGAGCCCGCCGCGGAGATTCCCTCGGTGAGGAAGAGCATCGAGCTGTCGCCCTCGGGTCCGTCGAAGAGATGGCGCTTGCAGTCCTTCAGGTTGGGGATCTTGAGCTCGATCTTCTTCGCAGCTTCCTTGGCTTCCTTCTTGACGACATTGAGTTCCGTGCGGAGGCGCTCGTTGGAGACGATCTTTTCCTGGAGGGTCTTGGCAGCGGTCGGGTTGCGGCGGAGGAAGTCGTCGAGTCCGCGCTTCACCTCCTGCATGATCCAGGGCTTGATGTCCGAGTTGCCAAGCTTGTTCTTGGTCTGGCTCTCGAAGATGGGATCCTTGAGCTTGACGGCGACAGCGGCCGCGATGCCCTCGCGCACGTCCTCCCCGCGCCAGCTCTCCTTGAAGAATTCGTTTACGGACTTGAGGAAGCCCTCCCGGAAAGCCGAGAGGTGGGAGCCGCCGTCCGAGGTGTGCTGGCCGTTGACGAAGGCGAAGTACTCCTCGCCGTACTCTCCGGTATGGGTGAAGGCGAATTCGATGCGGTCGCCCTTCCACCATCCGATTTCGTACAAGGCGCCTTCCCCGACTTCCTCCACCAGGAGGTCCTGGAGGCCGTTTTTCGAGGCGTATTCCTTGCCATTGAAGAGGAGGGTGAGTCCCGTGTTGAGATAGGCGTAGTTCTGGATCCTCCGCTCGACGAACTCCATGTTGTAGGCATGCTCGTTGAAGATCTCGGTGTCGGGCACGAATTCCACGAGGGTCCCGTTCTTCTCGCGGGTGGTCCCCTGCTTCTTCGACTTAAGGACCCCGCGTACGAAATTAGCCTCGAAATATTCGCCTGAGCGGTACGACACAACCCTGAAGTCCTCGGAGAGGGCGTTGACCGCCTTGGTTCCCACCCCGTTCAGTCCCACCGAGAACTGGAAAACCTCGTCATTGTACTTGGCGCCCGTATTGATGATCGACACGCACTCGATGACCTTGCCCAGGGGGATGCCGCGTCCCCAGTCACGGACGCTCACCAGGGTCCGGCTGACAGGATGGGCGATCGTGCCCTTGCCCTTGGCTGCAGTCGCGCCAGACGCAGCTGGCGAGGTGCGCTCGGCGGAGGGCTGTGATTCGATTTTCACGTCGATGCGCGAACCCGAGCCCATGATGAACTCGTCGATCGAATTGTCGACAACCTCCTTCAGGAGCACGTAAATGCCGTCGTCGGCGTTCGATCCGTCACCGAGGCGACCGATGTACATGCCAGTCCGGAGGCGTATGTGCTCAAGCGAAGAGAGGGTCTTGATCTTCGATTCGTCGTATTTCGCGGTGGTGGCCATGATCTGGTCGGATGCTAGCACGTCGGCAGCATGGGTGAGAAGTCGAGGGAGGAGGCGGCCGAAGGTCGTCGAGCAAATCCCTGACCCGGCTCTCGACAGGCCCGGCTCTCGACAGGCCCGACGAGATGCGCTACCCTACATATGAACATATGAACATATGTTCA
>JBMOIK010000242.1:0-6450 GCA_049317365.1 Rectinemataceae bacterium
ACCGACAAGTCAAGTCCGATCTACGGCATGCCCATCCTCAACGCCGACCATGCACACAACGTCATCGTCAACAAACGCGGCAAGGGTGCCGGCTACTCCGGCATCGAGAACGCCCTTTTCTTCGGCGAGAATACGCGCATGCTCTACGGTTCGGCCCAGTCAGCCATAGCCGAGGTCATCGCGGGCGTGAAGACCATGCTCTGACCGCAAATCCGGCGTCCTTCAGGACGCCGGACTGCGCAAGGGACTTGCGTCTGGAACCATGATCGGTATACTGCTTGAACTATGGATCTTTTAAGGCCGATACTCGGCGACAAGGTGGCGGGTACCCGAGTGGTGCCGATTGCCACCAAGATCACGCTGATCTTCACGCTTTTCCTTCTTGCTTCCAATTTCGCCTCGAACTACATCAACATCATGTTCAACCAGGGTGTGCAGGTCGGCTACGTAAACCGCATCCTCATGAAGGACCTTTCCGAGGTCTACGGCATGGCCTCGAACCAGTACGAGGTGTATCTGTTCAAGTCGGACCTCCCGGCGGCCATCAAGTCCATGACCGCCGCATCGGCCAAGGCACTCGAGGGAGAGAAGCCGGCGGTTTTCGCCGTCCGGAAGGATGGATCCTTCCTTTTCTGGTCTTCCAAACTGCCCCAGCCCCCCACCTTCCCCGACAAGGCTGCGCTCGCGAGGCTCCTGGCAGTCGGGACCCCCGACGGCAAGATCGAGTACAAGATCGGCACCGAGAGCTGGTTTGGCGTCTTCAAGTACCATGAGAAGTGGGAAGCCTGGATAGTCCGGGTGGACAGTCGCAATGAGTTCGATGGCGAGACGCAAGACATTTTCGTGCGGATTGCGATCGTCATCGTCATCCTTACCCTGGTGTGTCTTCTGGTGGGAGTGCTTCTCGTCGGCAAGATCCTCCATTTTGTCGGCACCATTACCCGGGACATCATGAAGATGCAGCAGGGCATGAAGATGGGCATCGTCGACCTCAAGGGCGCCCCGAATGACGAGGTCACCTACCTCGGAGCCTCCTTCAACTCCCTGTCCTCCACGATCGACAATCTATTGGCGATCTTCAGGCGCTTTGTGACGGAGGATATCGCCCAGCGGGCCTACCAGGAGCGCGACGTCCGTCTCGAGGGACAGACCAGGAACCTTGCGATCCTTTTCTCGGACATCAAGGGTTTCACCTACATGACCGAAACCCTGGGCAACGACATCATCGACGTGCTCAACCTCCACTACCAGCGGGCCATCGGCAGGATCCATGAACACAATGGGATAGTTGGTTCCATCATCGGCGACGCCCTTCTTGCGGTGTTCGGCACGATGAAAAGCGACACAAACAAGTGCCTCGAGGCAGTCAGGTCTGCCTACCAGATCCAGGAGGTCGCCTCCGAGCTGCGCAGCGAGATGATGCAGAAGCGCGAACTGATCGTCACCCGCCGTGGGGCGCTGACCGATTCCGAGGAGCGCGTGCTCAAGGCCGTCCTCGTCGAGGTTGGTGTCGGCATCGACGGCGGCGATGTGTTCTATGGCAACATCGGATCCTACGAGCGGATGACCAACACGGTCATCGGTGACAACGTCAACTCCTCGAGCCGGCTTGAGGGTCTCACCCGCGTTTACAAGGTTCCCGTGATTTGCTCCCTCTTCATCAAGGAAGAGATCGAGGCCGTCAGTACTGGCGAATTCCGCTTTGTCGAGCTCGACCTGGTCCAGGTCAAGGGCAAGACGATAGGCAAGCGCATATACTGGCCGGTCAGGACCTCAATGGTGGACGAAGCCCTCGATCGGGAACTCGATGCCTTTGCCGGCGGCCTGAAGGCCTATTATGACGGCGACTGGCGCAAGGCCGCTGAGCTCTGGGTTCCCGTGCATCTTCCACTCATCGAGGAATTCCGTGAACGAATCGAAGGCGGGACGGCTCCCGCAGGCTGGAATGGCATATGGGCGATGACAACGAAATAAGACAACTCATCCACGTCGAAGCCGAGGACCTTCTCAAGAAGGCCAAGGCGGTCACGACCCAGGGGGTGGTTTCCTACGACTTTGCGTCCGAGTTCTCCGGGTCGAGGAAGAACAGGTCCCTTCTGGTGATCTTCAGCTCCCTTGCGACCATTTTAGCTCTTGGTTTTGCTGCCTTCGAGGTCACCGGCTTCATCAAGAAACAGAATGATTCGATTCCGGTCAACGTCCGCGTTTTCGAGGATCTCGATCTCAAGAACATCCTCTCTGGCGCCAAGGATATGCAGAAAAAGGTGCAGCAGGTCCAGGGCGAGATCAACCAGTTCATGTCCAACCGGAAGAACGACCTCGATGCCATAGACCGTGACCACCAGTCCGCCCTCCTTGCCATCAGCGCAAAGGCTTCCTCGCCTGAGGAGGAGACTGCGCTGACCGAGACCGAACGCCTGGAATGGGAGAAGAAGCGCAGGGCCACCGAGGCGTCCTACGCGGAGAAGATTTCCGTAAGGACCAATGAGCTCAAGAAGCTCGGAGTTGCCACCGGGGACCAGAGCAAGGTCAGCCAGGCCATGGCCAGCCAGGATGCCCTTGACAGCTCTGGGCAGGTGCTCGAACTCGAGAAGCAGAAGCTTACGGATGAATTCGCTGCCAGGACCCTGGAGCTCGAGACCAGGAGTGAGGCAGCCGTCGCCGCCGTGATCAAGCAGCGCGACGAACTGGCCGCCGCCCTGACCGCGCGTTTCAATCCCGTCTTCAGCGATGCACGTTCCAAGGCCCTGATCGGAAGCTGGAAGGCCCCGGCGGCCAACCCCGACTTCGTGAAGATCGCCGACTACCTCGTCAAGTCGTCGATCCTCAGTCCCGAGGACATCAAGAAGTATGATTCTTCCCTCGACAACCTGCAGTATCTCACAGGGAAGCTCGAGACGGTCCCGTGGGTCAATTCGCCCCCGACTATGCTTTCACGGCTCAAGAACGAGGCCTATACCTCCATCGCCGGGTACCGCGGGTTCCTCGACAAGGCGTCCAAGGGACTGGATCTCCGCGACAAGACCATAGCTGAGCGGGACAGGACGATCGTCGACCTCAATCTCCGCCTTCTGGCGATGCAGGCAGAGCGGGATGCCTATTCCTGGTCCATCGTTCGACATGCCTCGTTGCAGCGCGATGACGGCTATGTTGTGGATACACGCAATCCCAAGATCATGACCGTTCTCTTAGGCTACGCCGCTTCGGTCCCTGACGGAACCATTGCGCTGGTGGTACGGGGAGAGAAGGCGGTGGGATCGGTGCGGATTACGGGCCGTGACGGCAAGTCCTTTGCCTCCACCGTATCCGTCACACCGGGCGAGAGCATTCAGCCCCTCGACAGCATCATCATCCCGGTGGACTCTCAATCAGCCAAATGAGGAGCACGCAGCCATGAAGAGCGAGCGTTCGATACTAGTGCCACTTTTCATCGCCCTTGTCCTTGGGACTTCCGTTTCGGCCATTGATTTTTCCTCGATCGGAATGAGCGTGACCGGAACAAGGACGGAAAACGGGACGGACTGGACCCTGCTCGACGACGGTGCGGGGGAGATTGTCTATTCAGCGCAACTCGATCCGGATGCCAAGCGCCTGGCTACCATGGGCTCGATCATCAAGGCACTACGCGCAACGGACGGCCTCACCGTCACCCGACTCGAGGTTACCAACAATCCGGATCAGCTCAGGATCACGGTCTTCCCGAAGTCCTTCGTGGTCGAGGGCCAGAACCTTCGCTCTGCGGTGCCGGGCGGCCTTTCCTTCTGGTATGCCAAGAACGCCGAATATGATTTCCGTGTGATTTCCGGAGCCTATGCCATCCGCATGTCAGGGCTTTTCACGACCATGTCGGAGCTTGTCAAAACAGTGAAGCTAGCCTGGACCGATCCGGTAGCCTTCCTGCTCCAGCGCGATCCCCAGTACGCGGTCCGGCGGATAACAGAGATTTCCATCGCCGTGGATGCACTTCGGAAAGAGCTGGAAGACCAGGCGGCCTCGACGGCGACTACCTTCGAGGAAACCAGGGCTGCCCTTGATGACGCAAGCAGCGAAGCGAAGTCTGCCCTCGAGGCGGCCATCGAGGAGCAGATGGCAGCCCTCGAGACAGCCAGCAGCGAACAAACCGCAGCCTTGCAGGCCTCAGACGAAAAGGAGGCCGCCGAGTTCGCGGCCATGAAGGAAGCCGCAAGGATAGCAGCGGAAGAGCAGGCTAAGTACCTCGAAGCCACCTTTACGCGCCTTGAGTCAGCCATCATGGCTTCGCTCAACACCGGCTTCTTCCGGGGCCCGACGGTGATTCCACCGGACAAGATAGCCTGGGTCGTCGCGCAGAAAACCGAAAATCCCGATGTGAATACAAAGGCCCTGGTAGCCGTCGCGAAGGCCGCCAAGTACAAGATCACCGACCAGGAGATCTCCATCATCCTCTTGGTGAAATTCGGACAGCAGTGATGCCTGTGGCTTTCCTCTTCCGCGGAAGGCCGGGGCTCCATGGCTGAGGGCTCCACAGAAGCCTCCCCGCCCTTGTCATCGCCCTGCGGCGTTGAATTCCTCAATGTCCAGCTGCCCGCCGGAGGAAGCCTTCGTGTAGCCCGCTTCAGGGGGCTCTGTGAGGGCGGCCAGGACCATGCATGGCCCCCTGTCCTCATGCTCCATGGAGCCATCGAGAGCGGCCGCATCTTCTGGTCACGCTCGGGCAAGGGCCTGGCGCCCTGGCTCGCCAGCCGGGGCTTCGATGTCTTTGTGCCCGACCTCCGGGGACACGGAGAGAGTCCCCCGCGAATAGACCGAGGGGCGCGCTGGGGCCAGAGCGAGTCGATCAGTGAGGAGCTTCCTGCCCTTTTCGATGCGATCGCGGGGCATTCGGGAGGCCAGAGCCAGCACTGGATCGCGCACTCCTGGGGAGGGGTCCTCATGTCGTCTTTCCTGGCGCGCTATCCGGAGCGCCAGGCCAGAGTCGCCTCGCTCTGCTACTTCGGGAGCAAGCGCAGCGTGCGAGCATGGACCCTGGAGCGCCTGTTCAAGGTGGAAATGGTCTGGGGGCTGCTGTGCCCCATCCTGATCGCGATGCTCGGCTACCTTCCCGCCCGCCGGATCGGCATCGGTTCCAGCGACGAGACTGCCAAATCCTTCAGCCAATGCCTTGGATGGGTGCGGAACGAAGCGTGGATCGATTCCGACGACGGCTTCGATTACGCTGCAGGCCTCGCCGCGAGGGGCCTCCCCCCCGCCTGGTACATCGCCGGCAGGAGCGACCGGGCACTCGGCCACCCCGACGATGTCCGCCGCCTCATGGAGTCCTCGGGCCCGGGAGAGACCAGGTACACCGTCCTTTCCCGCCGCTCGGGAAACCTTCACGACTATGACCATATCGGCATGCTGACCCATCCGGAAGCCGTCCGGGACCACTTTCCCCAGGTCGAGGAATGGCTCAGGCTCCACGGGGCAAATCATGCCAATTGATGCCATCACCGTTTCGGTGGATTCCCGGATCATGGCGGTCCGGATCGACAGGCCGGCGAAGCGAAACGCGATCGACCTCGACATGTACCGGCGCATGGCCGATGCCTTGGCGGAGGCCGATGCCGACCCCGGCGTCCGTGTGATCCTTTTCGAGGGTTCGGCGGGCAACTTCACGAGCGGCAACGACCTTTCGGATTTCCGCGATCCCACCGCCCTCGACGCCGACAGCCCCGTATTCCACTTCATCGAGGCGCTTGTCAGCGCACGGAAGCCCCTTGTAGCGGCTGTCGAGGGGCTGGCCATCGGCATCGGGGTGACCATGCTCCTCCACTTCGACCTGGTGTACGCGGGCGAAGGCTCGCGTTTCCAGCTCCCCTTCGTCGGCCTCGGCCTCTGCCCCGAGGCAGGTTCCTCCCAATTGCTGCCATTGGCGGCGGGATACCGGCTGGCGGCCGAGCTTTTCCTCCTGGGCGAGCCCTTCGACGCGGCGGCCGCCCAAAGGGCGGGCATCGTCAACGAGGTGGTGCCCACGGGGCAGGCCGGCCAGGTGGCGCGGCAAAAGGCCCAGAAGGTTGCGGCCCAGCCAGCGGCTGCGGTACGACTGGCCAAGGAACTCCTCCGCCGGGGCGAACGCCAGTCGCTCGGTGCCACCATCAGGCTGGAGGCCGAACACTTCCGCGAGGGTCTGCGCTCGCCGGAAGCGGCGGAAGCCCTCGCAGCCTTCGCTGGTAGGCGTTCTCCGGATTTCTCCCGCTTTCCCTGAGGGCCGAGGGCCCCCCTACTTCCCCAGCTTGTACTGGGTGATGATGCGCATGCGGTAGGCGGCGATGTCGCTTTCGAGTTTCTGGAGCGTCTCGACCTTTTCGCGTATTGCGCAAAGATGTGTTTCGAGGAGTTCGATGAGGCGCGGCATGATCTTGATCGGAGTCTGCTCCTCGCGGTCGAAGAGGTCGGCAAGTTCCTTCATTTCCTCGAGGCTGAGGCCCAGGG
>JBMOIK010000243.1:0-6427 GCA_049317365.1 Rectinemataceae bacterium
GAGCTCGGCGTGCCAGTGACGATCTCGGCCGACGCCCACGACACCCCCCACTTCGGCGCCTGCCTCGACGCGGCCCGCGACCTGGCGCGGAACGCCGGATACCGTTCGGTGTCCGTGCTCCGAGGCGGCTCCTGGCGCGAGGTCGGCCTCGAGGAGACCTGAGTCCAGGCCTCCAGGCTGGACCTGTATCAATGCTGCGTATCGTCCCGCGAGTTCCATGAGCGAGCCGTGGTCGCCCTCCTCCACGGCGCGGCCGCCCTCCAGGACGACGATGCGGTCGAGGTCGCGGATGGTCGACAGGCGGCGGGCGATGACCACGCTCGTCCGGCCCTTCATGAGGGTGCGGGCATGACGCGGGAAGGTGGCAGCTTTCGGGCGCTTCATGCGGTGCCGAAGCCGAGCGCCGATGGAGTCCGCCCTGGAAGGGGCGACATGATCGAGAGCCTGCGATATCCTTGGAAGCCATGAAGAGCAGGGGCGGCGCGAGGGGAGGAGGACGGAGCGCGGTCTCCTTTCTCCACGAGGACCGGGACATCATCGTCGTCGACAAGCCCGAGGGGCTTGCGACCATCGCGCCTGCAGGCGGCCGTGGGAGGAACCTCCTCGACCTCGTGACCGATCGCATCCGGAGGCGCAATCCGAAGGGCCGGGCTGCCGTCGTCCATCGCCTCGACCGCGACACCTCGGGCGTGATGGTTTTCGCGACCAATGCCCGATCCAAGACCACGCTGATGAACGAGTGGGACAGGCGGGCCGTCGACCGGCGCTACCTCGCGCTCGTCGAAGGTGCGATGGAGGGGGACTCGGGCATCCTGGATTCCTGGCTCGCCGAAGCCGGCCCCTCACGCATGCGTGTCGCGCAGGCACAGGAACGCGGCGCCCTCCACGCCCGGGGAAGCTGGTCGAGGGTCGCCGAGGGCAACGGATTCACCCTCCTCGAGCTTGCCCTCGAGACCGGCAGGAAGCACCAGATCCGCGTCCAGCTGGCAAGCATCGGCCATCCCGTCGCGGGGGACCTCCACTACGGTGCGCGCCGCGATCCTGGTGGCAGGCTGATGCTCCATGCCTCGCTGCTGACCCTCGTGCATCCGGTGACCGACGAGACCCTCCGCTTCGCGAGCCCCGCGCCGCCCGCGTTCAGGGCCGCCCTCAGTACATCCCGGTGACCTCGACCTCACCCCAGAAGGACGAGTAGGCCTCGATGGCGCCGGCCGATTCCTCATAGCAGTCCTGGTAGGCGATGGGATGCGAGGCCATCGCACGGCGTCCGTTGGCAGCAAGCGGTTTCAGCTCACCCACACCGCGGGAAAAGGCGAGGTGCCGGTTGTCGAGATTGCCGAAATAGCGGGCGGACTCCTCGAAGGCAGGCTCGAAACCGCCGGGCCTCGCCCCCGATGCGAGGATGGGATCCATGGGCACCCAGCCGAAGCCGGGGATGCGGAACTCCACCCAACTATGATGAACGGTCTTCCGCGAGCTGTCGACCAGGAGTCCGGCCACGGGGATCGCGGGTATGCCGGCTGCCCGGAGGAGGGCCGTCGCGATCAGGCCGTAGTTCCATGAATCCGCCGAGCCTGCGGCCAGTGCCTCGACGGGACTCCGCCTGTCGTGCTCCTCGTGCCAGGCGAGTTTCCGGACGAGCCAGTCGTTGATGAGCCGGGCTGCCCTGAGGGGATTCCGCTCGCCCCCGATGACCTGGAGCGCCACGGCGACCACGGCTGGCTCGGTTGCGGGAACAAGGCTGTCAGCCCCAGTCCAGGCAGTCTCCAGGACACCCGGAGTCTCGGGTATCCTGATCCGGTCCGGATCGACCCTGGTCTCCACCGAATAGCACTGGACGAGCCAGGTGAGGTTGACGGCCTGGTTCTGGCCTGAACCCAGGTCCCTGAAGCGGTAGAGAGCCAGGCCGCTGAACTCGCGGGAAAAGGGAGCAGGCTCCATCGCGAGGCTGCGCACGACGGTCTGGTTCGGCGATTCGACCGGGATCGGAACGCGGAGGAAGAGCTCGTTGGAACCGCTCGCTTCGATGCGGGACAACTCCACGGAATAGGTGACCGAATAGCTTCTCCGGTCGAAGACCCGTTTGCTGCCCGGCATTTCGGAAACGCCAAAGAAGAGACTGTTGGAATCACCCTGCGGGCTTTGCACAAAGACCGCCCCGGACACCGCTCCATCGGGAACACGGACCCTGACTTCACGGTCGGACCAGAACTCCGTGGAAAGGGACAGATCCGTTCCGGAGATCGTGCGCCCGGCGGGTCGTTCGCCGCGCGAAACGGGCGGGTCCTCAGGCGACCAGGGAAAGCGCACCGAGCGGTCCGCACCAAGGGTCCCGAAGCCTGTACCGGTCAGGGTGAGGAGGGTGCCGATCTGGCCCCTTTCGCTGGACAGCGAGGAAAGCCAGGGCCCGGATCCTCCGGAAGCCACCGAAGTGGCGGCAACAGGCAAGCGGGCCTTGTTCATGAAAAGCTTGGGGTTGCTCCTGCCTTTGGCCGTGTAGACATAGACCAGCCCCGAGTCAACCGTGCCCGGAAAGCGGACGGAGATGAGCGTCGGCGACCAGGAGAGGTAGGAAGCAGCGGTTGGGGAGACCCCGTCGACCTCGATGCGGGAATCCCCTCGCTGCGTCCCGAAGTTGGCACCGACTATCGATACGACAGCTCCGGGTTCAGCCAGGGAGGGCGTGATTGAGGAAATGGACGGGCGCGCGAGAACGACCTGGGCAAAGACCCCGCCAGCAGCCATGAGGAGCAGGACAAGTATCCAGACAATCCACGCGCGATGACGCGGCGACTCCGCTGGATCAGGAGCCTGCCTGGGGATTCCCCTTCTCATTGACCAGGACCGCTGCCAGGAAGGGAGGACTGGGAGGGAAGGCCTGGCGTCTGACTGGCTGGCCTCGCAGTGGTGGATGGCCCCTGGTTTCTTCGCATCGCGGCGGAGGGACGGACGAAGCGCGGAGCCTCGAACATGCCAAAGGGAAGGGCTCCCTCGGCAATGGTGGGAGGCGCACCGAAGCGGTCGATCGCCATCTCGAGCTGGAAAACAGTCGTACTGTCGGGAAGGAGGCCCAGGGGGTAAAAAAAGGCCCGCTCGCCAAAAGCCAGACTGAGCGTCTCGGCAGTGGTATGAAGCGAGACGCTGCCATTGCTCTCGGTCTTCCAGACCTGTCCCTGTGTAACGAGGATGATGCCCTCGCCTCCGTGGTCGTAGGGAGTCACCTGAACGACAACGACCAGACCGTCCCGGTTGAGGCGTACCGAGACGGGAACTCCGGAAACGGTAAAGCGGGAAGCCTGCCGGGACCAGATCGGCGCTGGCGCAGAGGCGGCTGAGGCGGAGGCCGTCCCGCCTGGGGAGCTTCCTGCCGAAGCGCCTCCACCTCCCTGCGCATTCGCAGGATTGGCAAAGGTCGCAGCAAGGAAGCGCACGACCAGGGCATGGGCACGGAGGAAATCGGGAGGCATGGCTTCCTGGCCAGCAGCCATCGCCACGCACAAGGATGCCAAGGCCATCCCGACAAGCTTCCTGCGCCCAGGGAATGCCCGAGGAATCATCGGCCTGTACCATCCGTTCCCGTCATCAAGAAATCAGGGGAGCCAGAGGGAGGAAGCGAGACTGTCTGGCCCATCGGATCCTTGACGATGACCGGCTCGCCACCCAAGGGGAAGGTCGTGCCGGCAGGGAGCTCTATCGTGATGTTCACCGGAGCATTCTGGGTTTCAAGATAGCGGACGAGGGATTCCATGGTCGGAGAGGAGGCCGTCCCAGTACCGACGGCCGTCGCTGCCCTGCCACCAGGCGACTGCGCTGCGCTCGCAGGGGGCGCGGCCGCGAGGGCAGCGGAGGGTGCCGAGGTGAAAAACCCCGAGGCAAGGGCCCCGGCCAGCATGAGGACGACTGCGGCAGCGGCGGCCAGAGGCAGTGGAACGAGGAGGCCCGCGGAAGCTCCGCGCCCGGCCTTCCCCATCGCAGATCCTGGCAGGCTGGCATCGAGACGGCTTCCGAGCCTTTCCCCAATGCGGTCGGCCACAGCGGATTCGCCAGAGCACAGAGAATCAGCAGTGCCCCGTGATTCGGCATGGAGCCTTCCGGACAGAAGCCTCCAGGAACCCACCCTATCGCCGCAGGCCTCGCAGGTAGCGACATGCTCGCCTATTCGCTCATTCCATGGCGAGGGAACCTCTCCATCCAGATATGCGGAAAGGAGACCGGCTTCAGGACACATCGCGCTTCCCCTCCATCATCACGAGCAGGGCCTCGCGGGCCCTGAACGCACGAACCTTTACATTTCCTTCACTGATACCAAGCACCCTCCCGATCTCGCGATAGCTCATCTGGCCATACTCCTTCAGGATTATGACGGACTTGAGCTTTTCGGGAAGACGGTCGAGATACTCGCGCATCTCCTTTCCGGTCTCCTCGCGGATCAGTTCCTTGTCCGCAGGATCAGCTACCGCCTTCTCGCCCTGCCACCACCGCTCATAAGCCCTGACCTCCCTGCCCTTCCGCTTGGCCACGTTCAAGGCACCGTTCTTGACGACACGGATGAGCCAGAACTTGGCGTCGTCGAGCGAGGGAAAGGGAATGCGTTTTTCTATGAGCCGGATAAAGGCCTCGTGGACGATGTCCTCGGCTGCCTCCTCCGTTCCCGCAATGCGCCAGGCGATCCTCACAAGGAGGGGCGCAACCGCGGAATAGAGTTCGCGGAGGTCGCCTTCGCCTGGAGCCTCTTGGGGTGAAAACACTGAAACAGGCTCCAGGTTACGGAGTGGAAGCAGTCGTGCCGTCTTTAGGCGCGAGCTTCCAGGTGCTGCCAGAGGGGCTGTCCGCGAGCGCGACCCCGAGCAGGTTGATTTCGGCGCGGATCGCGTCCGCCTTGGCAAAGTCCCTCTCTTTTTTTGCGACAGCACGCTCTTTGATGAGGGCGTCGACGCGGGCGGCGAAGGCCGGATCGATGGTTGCTTCCTTGGGCTTTTCGAGGTCTGCAAGCCCCAAGGCGAGGATGCGGTCCATGTCAAAGGCAGCAGCGAGGGCCTCAGCCGGAGGGATGGCCGGGTCGCGGAGCAGGCCCCAGAGTTCGGCAAGGGCACGGGGCAGGGCCAGGTCCAGGGCTACAGCATCGAGGAAGGCTCCGACCCGGGACGCGGCGGATGGCCCGAGATCGGCGACTGCGGGAAGCGCCAGAGCGCCTGCCTTCTGTCTGAGGGCGAGCACACGGTCGTTCAGCGATACCCGCGCCGACCTCGCGGAGTCGAGCCCCTCGATGGAAAACTGGAGCTGCGAACGGTAGTGTGCCCCGAGGCAGAAGAAGCGGTAGTCGAGGGGGTGGTAGCCGGCATCCACGAGGGACTGGAGGGTGAGAAAAGCTCCCGTGGACTTTGACATCTTTCCCTTGACGCCGTCCCTGGACAGGACCAGGAACTCCCCATGAAGCCACCAATTGACCCATTTCTTTCCCGTGGCCGCCTCGGACTGGGCGATCTCGTTGGTATGGTGTATCGGTACATGGTCGATGCCACCGGCATGGATGTCGATGCTTTCCCCCAGGTACTTCATGCTCATCGCGGAGCACTCGATGTGCCAGCCAGGGTAGCCCCGCCCCCAGGGGCTGTCCCAGACGAGGGCCTGCTTCTCGAACTTGCCCCGGGTGAACCAGAGCACGAAGTCAGCCGGATTGCGCTTGTTCGCATCGACCTCGATGCGCGCCCCCGCCTTGAGGTCATCGAGCTTGAGGAGGGCCAGGTCGCCGTAACGCGGGAATTTCGAGACATCAAAATAGAGGTTGCCGCCGGCGAAGTAGGTGAAGCCACCCGCTTCGATGCGCCCGATGAGGGTTATCATGTCGCCGACGTGGTCGGTGGCCTTGCAGACGATGTCGGGCCTGGCGATGTTGAGACGGCCCGTATCGTTGAAAAATGCCTCGGTGTAGAAGCGCGCGATGTCCAGGACGCCCTGGCCCCGCTCCTCGGCGCTCTTGACCATCTTGTCCTCGCCCGAGTCGTCGTCACCGGTGAGGTGGCCGACATCGGTGATGTTCATCACGTGCGTCACTGCGTAGTCGCAGCGGCGCAGGGCGCGCACCAGGAGGTCCTCGAAGATGTAGGTCCGGAGATTCCCGATATGGGCATAGTTGTAGACTGTCGGGCCGCATCCGTAGAAACCGACCTTCCCGGCCTCGATGGGCTTGAAGGAATCCACGCTCCGCCCCAGGGTGTTGTAGAGAAAGAAATCCCGCATGAATGATCCTCCGGGCCCAGCTGGAATCGACGGCAATTACTCGATGCTCGCCCACGCTTGTCGCTTCATGGGGACGCCGCTATCATCGGCGCATGCCCACACTAGTGAAATTCCTCTCGAAGATCAATATTGAGGCTTCCATCGCCCTGGACGAGCCCCTGTCTTCCCACACAAGCTTCCGCATCGG
>JBMOIK010000244.1:0-6409 GCA_049317365.1 Rectinemataceae bacterium
CTGGCCCCGGATTCTCCGCATGGCTTGGTTTGACCGAGGCGGAGAAGCCTCTATCTACGCAGATCATCGATCCTTCCTGGAGGCGGTCCTGGGGTTTTGCAGTGCGGCCATCCACCCGGATCCGTCCAATGCGGAGGGCGCGGTAGATCTCCGGGAGGCTGGAGTCGGGAAACATGCGCCTGATGACGCGGTCAAGCCGTTTCCCCGCGTCATCGGATCCCGTAGGATACTCGTTCCAAGTCAGCACGATTCATAGTAGGTCACGCCATGCATATTGACAAGGATGGCCACGCCGAAAGAAAATCACGAAATGTGGAACAATGTCGACCATTCGGCAACCTCATTGCTCTCGAATCCAGTGTTTCTATCAGCAGTCTGGAGCATGTTCTCGGCGCAGTTCGTCAAAGTCATCGTCAACATCTTCAGATGGAAAAAATACTCTTGGCATGACGCCTTCGCCACCTTTCTCTGGAGGACAGGTGGCATGCCTTCCAGCCATAGCTCCCTGGTCGTATCCCTCGCGACCTCGGTCGGCATCGTGGAGGGTCCCGGCTCCAACCTGTTCATAATCACGACCTTTGTTGCGCTTATAGTCATCCGCGACGCCATGGGGGTGCGCAGGGCCGCGGGAGTTCAGGCCAAGTCCCTCAACTCGCTCGGTCGCCTCGTCTCCAGGCACTTTGACATGCACTTTACCCCAGTCAAGGAGGTTATGGGCCATACGCCCTTCCAGGTCCTGGTGGGAGGGGTGCTCGGTTTTTTCACTGCCATCGCCTTCTGCACCCTTTAAACCTTCGGAAAAGCCCCCGCTTGCGCCATTGCCCTCCATCCTGTATACACGTGGCATGGTCTCGGTACTGGCAGGTGCAACCCGGCTTCGGAACGGGACAAAGAAGGGGAGGGATCTCCTGGACCTATGAAAGCCCTGTCAACATATAGCAATATGCGGCTCGCGCTGGACGAGAACCGTGTCATGGATCACCCTGCTACCATCCCCAATGCATACCTCCCTGCAACCGCGCATGTATTGCTCAGGCAACACAATGGCAGTCCTGCCTGCGCCGTGGTTTCAGTCGGCGACGAAGTGAGGGAGGGCATGGTCATTGGCGTTCCAGCTGAAACCGGTTCTACCTATGTACATTCTCCCATCCCCGGTTTTGTAAAGGCGATAGTGTCTGTCAGGCTTCCGGATGGTGCCATCTGCGATTCTATCGAGATCGCCTTGAAGGGAAGCTTCGACAGGCTGGGCAAGAAGCCGGAAAAGTACCTATGGACCAGCATGCGACGGTCCGACATCCTCAATACCCTCGTTGAAAAAGGTGTTGTGACAACAGGCTGCATCAGCGTCCCCTTCGCTCCGGTGCTTGCAGGATTCCCGACAGGCAAGCCTCTGTTCGTACAAGCCCTCGATTCTGAGCCCTATCTGTCGACCGAAAGGGCGATCATGGAATCGCGCGCCAAGGATGTGATCGAAGGCTTGCGGATAGTTTCCACTGTGATGCAGGCAGCCAGCATCGTCATCCTCGTCGATTCCGCCCTCCGCGGAATCCAGGAAAGGGTAGCTGCCACGATCGCTGAAGCAGGTTCGGAAGCCATGACGATCGAGGTTCGGCCCCAGAGTGCCGACTTTCCGAACCGATACCTCGAGGCAGGGGAGTTTTTCTTGCCCGGCACAGACACCGAGGCCCTCTATGTCCGACCATCTACCCTGGTAGCCGTGCGCGATGCGGTAGTCGAGGCCAAGCCCTTCCTCGAGAGCTATGTGACCGTGGCTGGAGGGGCTGTCCGGAACCCCGGGGTCCTCAAGGCGCGGATCGGGACACCGATTGGCAACCTGATTGCCGAATGCGGCGGTTTCATTGAAATGCCCGAGCGCCTCGTTCTGGGGGGACCCTTCACCGGTGTGGCAGCAAGGGATCTCTCTATGCCTGTCACGAAATCAATGAGCGCGATACTGGCATTGACGCCTATGGAGACACGCGGAAAGAAGGAGCGCCCATGCATTCGTTGTGGTCGCTGCTCCGAAGGTTGCCCGGTCTTGCTTGATCCCCAGTCCCTCTGGCGGCTTCTTGTCCGGGGCCAGACAGCCAAGGCGCTGACCCAAGGGCTGGGCGACTGCATTTCCTGTGGGATTTGTTCCTATGTCTGTCCTTCCAGGATAGCGCTTTCCCAATTCTTCTCTGCCTACCTCGGAGCCAGGGAATGAAGGAAACCAGGATCCCGCTTGTAGGCAGCGCTCCGTTTTTCCATGCCGCCAGCTCAACCGCCGGAGACATCTGGACTGCGATCCTCGTCCTCCTGCCGTGCCTGGCATGGGGGACCTATGCCTTCGGCTGGCGTGCTCTTGCCGTGGTGTTCTGCTCGGTCGCGGCAGCCATGGTCGGAGACCTCATGCAGTCTGCCTTCCGGGGGCGCTTCGAGCTTGGAGACGGGTCGGCGGCCTTGACGGGGCTCCTCATCGGATACTCCATGACAGCCGGCGTCCCCTTGCACATACCGATACTTTCCTCGCTCTTCGCCATCCTCGTGGTCAAGGGTGCCTTTGGTGGACTTGGTAACAATTGGATGAATCCTGCCCTCGCGGGCATCGTGTTTGCAACGCTCAACTGGCCGGGATCCATGGCCTGGATCGGTTCCGATCCGCGCCTGGGAGCTGCCGGCGTTCCCGAATCCCTGGATTCGTTCGCGGCTTCGATCGATGCCGGACTGACCCATCTTTTCAATTCGGGTTTTTCTCCCATCTTTGGTGTCGAGCTCGCTGATGGGTACATAGGGCCCTTGCTTGGCCTGAGGGACGGGAGGATCGGTGAAACCTCTGGATTCCTCCTCCTCGCTGCCTCCGCCATACTCATCGGGAACAGGATCCTTCGCTGGGAGGTGCCTGCCTCTATATTCGCCGCTTTCGGAACCCTTACCTGGATCTTCGGAGGCATGAGGACCGAAAACAGTTTTTTCTCGGGTGACTTGCTGAAGGCACTTTCCCACGGGTCCTTCTTCCTCGTCGCTTTTTTCATGGCCACGGATCCAGTGACCTCTCCAACGCGACGATCCCGCAGTTTGTGGTACGGCGCAGGAATCGGCTCGATTGCCTTCATCCTGGGGTATTTCGGGACGCGCTTCGATGCGATGGGAGCTGCTGTCCTCATGATGAACTGCTTCGTCCCGGCCCTCGATGGCATGTGGAAAAGGCACCAGGCAGGGGGAGCAGCGTGAAGATGGATCCCTTGGCACGCAAGACCCTGCTGGAAAACCTTGTGTTCGCGGCGATTCTCGCCTTTCTGGGGCTGGGAGCGATCATCGCCCAGGGGCTGGTCTCCTCACTCGCCCGCGACGGCGACGCGCGCCGTTTTGCCTTTGAGGCCAAAATCCAGGCTGTGGCTCCCGTCGAAGCGCGACCGTCCTTCCCTGCGAATGACAGGACAGCCCTTTTCCGCTGGGAGGACAGCCGAGGCCGGCATTACGGAAAAACCTTCGCAATTGGGTCGAATGGCATTTCCGCGATGATCGCGCTGGTGATGTCTTCCGAGGGGAAGCCCGAGGAGTTCCGCTCCCTCGGGAGCGCAAACCCGCGTCTGCTTCTCGATGATGCGTCCCTGAAGGGCATGCTGGCCTTCCCACCGCTGGATGCAGGTTCCGTGAGTGATCGCTCAAGGATGGCTGCCATGGTAGAACAGCGCCGGTTTGCGCAGATCCTCGTCGAGGATGTTGATGCCATGGCTCGGATCATCCTCTCAGTCGAGGGCAAGGCAGCCGCCCGATGAAAAGCAGTTCCTTCACTCCAAACCCCCTGCTGGTCTCTTTTCTTGGGCTCTGTCCCCTGGTGGCGACTACCGGAAATTTCGCCTCAGGCCTCGCGATTTCCATCGGCACATCCATCGGAATCCTGAGCATGGCCCTGTTCGGGAGGTTGTCAAAGGGAATTGTGCCCTCACGACTGGCGGTCACCTCGCATCTAGGTTTCGCCTCGTTCTACGCGCTTTTTTTCGGCATTGTCCTCGAAGCCTGGTCTCCTGTCGTCGCGCTTGACCTTGGAATCTTTGTGCCCCTCATCGCCGTCAACTGTCTGGTAATCCATGAGATGCACAGGGCCAATTCCAGCAAATCCGCGGAACTGCCGACAACGCTGGTAACCGCCATCACCTATTTCCTGCTCGCCGTGGTCATTTCCGCGCTGCGTGAATCGCTCGGAGCTGGAACGCTCACGCTGCCGACCCCCGGCTTCCACCCGCTCCGGATCATGCTAGCTTCGGAAGGCCTGATTCCGGTCCTGACAAAACCGACAGGGGGCTTCCTCGTTTTGGGCCTGCTTGCCTTTGGGTGGCAGGCAGGTTCGGGATTCATGGAAAAATTCGGGGGAAAACAATGAGTTGGGTGGGCGTGATACTGGTCTCGACCTTCGCATCGAATGCCTTGCTTTCGTATGGGCTTGGAGCCTGCGATGCGGCCCGGGGTGGACGGCATGGTTCCATCCGGACTGGAATCGCACTCTTGGCCTCAACTTTCGTAGCGGGGATTCTCCTCTGGATCATTTCTTCTCTCGTGCTCAAGCCCTTGGGTCTCAGAGGCTTCGAGATCCTTGCCCTCGCCTTGGTAGTGGTTCCTGTCATGAGATACATTTCCAGTTTCCTTGCACAGAAGGTCGGAACCGCGGGCGAAGGCCTATTCATGAGGGTCGATGAGGTTTCGCTCAGCTGCGTTGTCTTCGGCATCGCCCTGATCGTAACGAGGCAGGGCTTTGGTCCCGTCGAGGTCATCCTGGCCTCTCTATCATCCGTGGCCGGCTATTCAGCGGCTACTGGATTGCTAGGTGCCATCAATGCGAGGCTTGAGCTTTCCGATATACCTGCACCATTGAAGGGCGGTCCAGGCATTCTTATTTCGGCAGCCCTGATATCCATGGCTTTCTCGGTCCTCGACGTGGATTTCATTGCCAGGATGGTTGGTTGAATGGCTTGGCAGGTATTCCCTCTCGGCTTCCTGGCTGTTTTCCTCTTCTCATTGGCTGGGGCGATGCTGGGATCGGGTCTCAAGCGAAGGGTACCTGGCAGCCAGGCTGAGATCGACTACAGCGACATCCTCCCCGGGCATGATTGTGGAATGTGCGGCAGTCAGGATTGCCGGACTTTTGCGAAGGAACTTGCGGATGGGAGAGGTGATCCTGGCCGCTGCATACCCGGTGCGGAGACCGTCGAGGCAGGGATTCGTCTGTACGGACGAGAAGCCGGGGAGATGACCTTCTACGCTGTAGTCCGCTGTCAAGGATCGAAAACCGTCGCAACTGAGTATTACAGTTACTCAGGCGCCAAGGATTGCTCCGCCGCCCATCGGCTCTACAGCGGTTCTAAAGACTGCATGGCAGCCTGTCTCGGACTTGGTACGTGCATCCCGGCCTGTCCCCTCGGTGCAATACGGGTTTTCAACGGTCTGGCGGGCATCGATCCCCGGAAATGTTCAGGATGCGGACTTTGCATATCCTCGTGCCCTACTGGATCAATAGCCTTGGTTCCTGTATCAAGTCCGTGGTATATCGCCTGTGCTTCCACCGCCTCCCCGGCAGAAAAGGAAGTCCATTGCTCCGCGCCTTGCACTGCTTGTGCTGCCTGTGTGGTCCCTGGGGCAGCTTCACCCTACCTTGTCGAAGGCAATCTCGCGCAGCGGGTGGCCTCGGTTGAGCTGGCTGCTACCGCCATGAAAGCACAGGCCGACCTGTGCCCGACCCGCGCCATACGCTGCCAGGGAGGGTGAATAGCTTCTGAACGCACTTCCAGTACCGCCCATGCGTGGATATACTTCGCTTTGAAAAGTGTGAGGAAAGACGGCGGATGACCACCAGATCAGTAATAATTGGGACCAGCAACCACATGGCGGAGGGTAGCCCGCCGGCGATGTTCGAGGAGACGTACCAGCAGTGCTGGCGGCCCTTCCTCTCGACGCTCTACCGATTCAGCGACATTCCAGCCGCACTTCACTACTCGGGCACAGCCTTGGAATGGTTGGCATCCCATCATCCCGAATTCATCATGCTCCTGGAGGAAATGTCGACCAGGAAGCAGGTGGAGCTTGTAGGAGGGGCGTTTTTCTCACCCATTTTGCCAATCATCCCCGCCTCCGATCGCGTAGGTCAGATCGAGAGCCTCACCACCTTTATAAGAAAGCATTTCGGCAAACGACCCAGGGGTGCATGGACCCCTGAGTTCGCTTGGGAACCATCACTGGTCTCGACCTATCTGTCCTGCGGTCTCGATCATACCTTTCTTCCCGCAGCGCTCTTTCGAGCAGCCGGATTCGATCCCCAGGGTCCGGTGATGACTGAGGACCAGGGCAAGTACTTGCTTGTATTCCCTGTTCATGAGCCCGGCAGTCAGGAAGAGTCGGGCTGCTTGTTCTCCCCACTCCTGCGGAGGCTCGG
>JBMOIK010000245.1:0-6404 GCA_049317365.1 Rectinemataceae bacterium
CGCAGCGAGATAGCCTCCGGTAGGCCCTGCCAGCCAGGCTAGCCCCCCATGGCCTCCTGAGAAGACAGGAAAGCCCAGCGCACCGAGCATGAGGAAGAGGAGGACAGACAGGCTCCCCTTCCATGGGCCCAAGAGGAGTCCAGCGAGGACTGCGAGCATGTTCTGGAGAACAAGGGGGACAGGCACACCAGGCATGGGCACGATCATGAAGGCGCCGGCAGCAATGAGGGCAGCAAAGACTGCTGGAAGGGCAAGAGCTGCAACCCGCTGCTTCGGACTAGACATGCGAGTCCTTCATGGCCTGATTCCCCGAGCGAGCAAGGCCTCGAGAACCGCCCCTCCAAGTGCCCTCGCCTTGTCGGAGACTGTGGCGCAATTCTCCTTCTGCCCTCTCGGATCGACATCCGCGACCTTGAGCCCGGCCCATACTTCAAAGCCGGGACGAATCATCCCCCTGAGTATTCCGTCTATTTTACTAGACATCATCATGTCGCCCTTATGTGTTGTAATAAAAGCAATTGGCTGTCCAGATCGAACAAAGGCCCCGATCTCTTCAAGTGGCATTATTCGTCCTTGCACCTCAGCCTTGAGGACACGCCCCTCACTGGCACCACCTAGATCGCCCGGAATGCCGGTATCGGTTGCCGCCCTCCCCTTCCATATGATACGAGCTAGATCATGTCCGCGATTTGTCTCAATGACCGCGTCTAAGTCGGCAATTCCATCCTCCCCTGCGACAAAGCCAGGACCAAGTCCTATCACCAAGGGAGCCATGGCTCCTGTGCTACCGAGGTTTTGCTTGGCTATAATGGCATCGATAAGGGCGACAGGTGACAATTCCTTAAGGGAGGAGGCTTCCGGGTCGACCAATACCGGAATTTCCCCTCCCTTTTCCAGCAGGGCCAGGGCTGCTCTCGGGTCAGGCACGAGCCTGGCAGTGAGGCCCTCCACAGCAGCAACTCCTTCGTATACAGCCTCCGAAAATGCCACTGTCCTCCTGATCGCCGTTGGTGCGGAGCATTCGAGGGCGACGATACGATAGCCTGAGCGCCAGAGGCGAACGATGGTGCCCGTAGCCAGGTCTCCTGCCCCACGGACAACCACAAGGGGATGAGTCCGTGGGCTTGCCCTCCCTGACTCATCCACAGACAGCCTTCCTGCCAGGTCATGCCTTCCCCACAGCAATCGATCCACCTGGAAACTTGAGGAAAGCGCTTCGAGACTGTAGGCATCCTCTGGGGAAAGCGTTTCTGCCTTGGTGAACAAGAGCACCCGCCGGGCTGCCCGTGGGCTCGACTTGAAGAGACCCTCTGGATGCCTGACAAGACGGGCGATGGCGTTTGGGGTGATTTCCTGCCCCTCTGAAAGGAAGGCAATACGCAGGAATTCACCAAGGCGATGGACCCTGCCAGAAGCTGCGGGGGCTCCCAGCGCATCAAGACCAATGCAGCCAATGACCAGGTCAACGCTTCCGGGCATCACCGGTTCATGGGCAGCCGGAGCCTTGACTGGCAATCCCCGGGATCCATCCGCCTCAACCAGGATCAGATCGGCGTAGGGCCTGAGCGATCCGACCAAGTCCGGGGCAGGCCAGGCAACCTTGCCCCCTTCGCGCACTGAGCTTGCCAGCACCGTGATGGAAGCAGCAGGAAGCACCTCGGTCGGAAGGTCAGTGAGGAAGCTGTCAAAGGGTCTGCCCACTTCCTCCCGTGGATCACGGATGGCTGTCGTTGTGGTGACAATGATAGATAGGCCCCTATCCTTCGCCTCGGATGCCAGGGAAAACATCGCGGAGGTCTTGCCCCCTGCCCCTACCAAGGCGACGACTATTCCGCTTCCCCGATGCTGGGGAACAAGGCCGTCGAGGGCGGAAAACAGATCCATGGTCGTTCCGGCTCTCAGGTTTTCAGGATTCGTCGAGCCCTGCCCGGGGCAGCTGGCAATTGTGCTCCGTGCTTCACGGCGATTATCTCCGCCAGGATGGAAATGGCGATTTCTGCTGGAGTTTCAGCACCTATGTCGAGACCAATGGGCGCCCACAAGGCATTCAAGAGCTCCGCTTCAAAGCCCTCTATGACCAGCTGTTCGAGGATGAGCGTGGTCTTTCGTGAGCTCCCAATAAAGCCAAGGTACCGAGGTTGTTTCTGAAGCAGGGCATGGACGCATTCGAGGTCCGTTAGATGACCCCTGGTTGTCACCACAGCAAAGCTCGCGCCATCAATGTCCATGTCTGCGATGATCGCTGAAAAATTACCTGAGAGCGTTTGCACACCGCCCGGGAATCGGGAGGGATCGGCAAACTCCCTTCGGTCATCCACGACGCGTACTTCATAGCCCGTTTCAACGGCAAGCCGCGCCAAAGCCTGTCCAACATGGCCCCCACCAAACACGAAAAGCCTGTCCGTATACACAATAGGATCACAGATCCTGCCACTGTCAGGGGCAAGCTGGAACTCCTGGCTTTTCAGGGCTTCGACAGCAAGCAGGTCGGCTGAAATGGAATCCCCCTCGAGGACGTGGGGAAGCGGATTGACCTGGCCTGCCACAGCCCCGACACCAAGGGTCCTGACCAGGACCAAGGGTTTCCGGAGTTCAGAGCGCTGCAGCACCGCCTCGTATGGAGAACCCTTTTGCACAAGCTCTATGAGCATGCGGGAAAGCCCCCCGCAAATCATGTCCGAGCCAAGGGTTTCCTGTCCAAGCATCTCGATATCGAGAACCCTGGATTGGCCAGATGCAAGGGTTTCAATGGCTGCGTCGATAGCCTGGGATTCAACTCGACCTCCGCCGACAGTGCCACGAATCTGTCGATCAGGGCCTACGACCATCGAGGCTCCTGCATGGCGGGGGGCTGATCCCCTTGTTTCAAAGACGGTAACGAGGGCCAAAGGCCTACCCTCTTCGATTCCTGATACCAGGCTTCGGAGCAATTTCAGATCCATCGGCTGCTCCTCAGCTTCCCTTCTTCTCGATCTTAGCCCAGGTATCTCGGAGTGAAACGGAGCGATTGAAGGCCGGTACCCCATCAACGGAATCGGGGTCCCGTGCAAAGTAACCGAGACGTTCAAACTGGAAGCGGTCACCTGGCTCGGTTTTTGCCAGAGCCGGCTCTCCCCACCCCACAACGCGCTTCAGTGAGTCCTTGTTCCTTGTGGCTAGCCAGTCAAAGGTGGTCAAAGAGCCGGGCTTCGAGTTGAACCGCGTGGGCGGCAGATACCCAATGGATGGTGCCCTTCACCTTTCGGTTGTCGGGGGCATCTCCCCCCTTGGTTGCTGGGTCATAGGTACAGCGCAGCTCTGTAACCATTCCCGTTTCAGGATCCTTGCTGAAACCTGTGCAGGTGACAATGTACCCGTAGCGGAGCCTGACCATATTTCCGGGGAAAAGCCGGAAGTACTTGGGTTGCGGTACTTCCTGGAAGTCGTCGCGCTCGATCCAGAGCTCTCCCCCAAAGGGGATCAACCTTTTCCCGGCGCCAGGATCCTCGGGATTATTGACGGCCTCGAGTTCTTCGACCTTCCCTTCGGGCCAGTTCTCGATGACGAGCTTGAGCGGATTAAGGACAGCCATCACTCTCGCCGATCGCTTGTTGAGGTCCTCACGGAGGCAGAACTCAAGGAGCTGGACATCGACGTAGGAGTCGGTCTTGGCCACGCCGATACGGCCGAGAAAGTCGCGGATCGCTTCTGGGGTATACCCTCTGCGTCGAAGTCCTGCGAGGGTCGGCATCCGCGGGTCGTCCCAACCCAGGACATAGCCTTCCTTGACCAGACGCAGGAGCCATCGCTTGGACAGGACTGTGTGTGTGATGTTAAGGCGGGAAAACTCGATCTGCCTCGAAGGGAAGACCTCGGCTTCGCGGATAAACCAATCATAGAGAGGGCGATGGATCTCGTATTCGAGGGAACAGAGGGAATGGGTTACGCCTTCCATCGCATCGGACAGTGGATGCTGGAAGTCATACATCGGATAGATCACCCACCTTGTTCCCGTCCGATAGTGGGGTTCCCTGCGAATCCGGTACATCACTGGATCACGCATGATGAGGTTGGGATGGGCCATATCGATCTTGGCTCTGAGGGTTTTCTCTCCGTCAGCGAACTCACCCGCGCGCATCCGGGCAAAGAGCCGAAGGTTTTCCTCAACCGAACGTTCCCGGTAGGGGCTGTTCCTGCCTGGCGGTGTCAGGGTGATATTGTTCTTGTCAGGTACCTTGGTGCCGCGGTATTCGCGGATCTCCTCGTCGTTGAGGTCATCGACGTAGGCGTGACCCTTGTAAATGATCTTGACGGCAAAGTCGTAGAGCTTCTCATAGTAGTCGGATGCGAAAAACTCGCGGTCTTTCCAGTCGTAGCCAAGCCACTTGATATCGCGCTTGATGGCTTCGACGTAGGACAGGTCCTCTTTTTCGGGATTGGTGTCATCAAAGCGAAGGTTGCAGGTGCCTCCGAAGTCAGCAGCTATGGAAAAATCGATATGAAAGGCCTTGGTATGGCCGATGTGGAGCCAGCCATTCGGCTCAGGTGGGAACCTGGTCCTGACTTCCTTGAAACGACCACTGGCCAAGTCTTCCTTAATAAAGTCACGGATAAAGTCCGAGTTTGCTGCTGCAAGGGGATTCGTATCACTCATCGTAGCCTCTCCTTACATGCTTCAGGGGCATGGCGGACACACTATGGGCGGCGCAAAGGTAGAGGGTCAAGCGCGCTGCTGCTTCGATCTGCCTCCCCTCATTTCCCCTCCCGCCCCATTTGCCTGAGGTACTTCACGATCACGGGCGACAGCGAACGGATAGTCTGGACCACGAGTTCCTTGTTGGAGCTTTCCAGCTTGGTTTCGATCTGTTCAAGGCGACTGCGCAGGGCTGCGATCTCATCTGCTACTGGATCCTGGGCTCCTCCAGATGCTCCAGATCCGAGGCCGAAGTCTCCCATGCCAGGAATCCCGGAAAGCCCGCTGTCCATGCCCCCCCCAGGAGGGGCATCAACGAGACGGGCAACCACTTTCAGTATGCTCTCCATCTCGTTTTCGTCCGAATGGACTTCGAGGTCTCCTTCGCTGATCCTCTGCGCCTCCTGAGTCAGGAGGAGATAGTCGTCGGCTTCAACTGAATCGATGATGAGGTGGATACCCGACATGTCCTTGGCGAAAATGGCGCCAAGATAGAAGATCACGATAAGCAGGAGCGCAACCAAAGTAGCCAGGAGGATCAGCATGAGTCTGTCATGGGATGCTTCGAGGTCTTCAGCCGAGAGCAGAACAGCATCCAAACCGGAACCCACGGGTACTTCCATGGCCCAGTGGAGTTCGTCTGCGAGGGTAAGGGACCACAGAGATGCAAGATCCGGCAAGGCTGCCTGCCCAGGAGGCTGAAGGATCTGGCCAGCCTGCCGGTACAGGAGGATATCCGGGCTCGATTCCACAAGCTTGGACAGGTTGCTTCCGGAACCCTCATATGCCTCGCGGAGCGACCGGGCCCGTGAATCTTCGAGGGTGGACTTCATCCCACTATCCAGGAAGAAAATGCCTGCCACGAAGACGAGCACAATGGTGACGCCGATCTTCATGATCCTGTCCTGGATCCACGGTGACTCGCTCTTCATCTTCTTGAGGAAACTGAAGATCCTGAGGAATCGAAGCACCCGGATGATCTTGAAGAAGCGGCCGATCCGCACGAATTTAAAGATTGCGAAGAGGGGTGTATATGAAAAAAGGAGCATGATGCCGGGAAGGCTGGCCAAGAAATCCACCCAACCATAACCCTTGAGGAAATAGCGGACGGGTCGATGGCAGATGAGGCGGAGCAGGAAGTCGAACACAAAGATGACATCGAGAATCTTGTTGATCGGGAGAAAGAATCCCTTGAAGGGCGTATATTCAAAAAACAGCCCAGCGATGGAAAGAATGACCAGGACAGGATTTATTGAATCGGCGATTCGCATGGCCGGCTCGAAGCCGGGACGGGGCCTGACTATCATTGGCTCACCTCGCTGAAAAGGTCATTTGCTGTGATGAGTTTCTTGTTTCCAAGGAGGAATTTTTTCAGGATTATCTGGATTTCCCGCGCCTCGACGCCGTACTCCGCGATGCGGCGAGTGGCGACATTGACCGCGTTCGCGACAAGCATCGCGAGCCTGTCCTCAGCCTCATACAGCTTTCGAAGCTTGGCTTTCTGGTCAGTCGGCATTTCGCTGTACTTGGCATGGAGTTCAAATGCCTGGGCAAACAGGACAAAGGTGAGCGAATACCCGAAGAGCATGGCGACATAGTAGATCTGGCGCACACGTCCTATGCGGTCTGTAATAAAGGTCTCAAGCGCTGACGAAAGCTGGAGCGTTGCGAGCTCTTCAGGCGCTGTGCCATTAAGAAGGAGGTAGAGACCGAAGCTCTGGAGCACCTCAGT
>JBMOIK010000246.1:0-6369 GCA_049317365.1 Rectinemataceae bacterium
GAATCTTCGTGAGGTCCACCTTGGCCCAGGCGATGTCATAACTCATGGTATGGCCTCCTTTACTTCCACGGTTTTTCTGAAACTGCCGAGCAATCCCTGATCGATGCCAGGCGTCGTGATCCACAGCTGAAAATCCTTGAGCGATCCATAGGTGAAGTAGCCGACCCCACCGCATTTCGTATGGTCTGCGAGGAGGATCCTGCGGCGGGCCCTTCGCAACATCGCGCGGGTGAGGCTCGCCTCCTCGGGTGTCTTGACCATGCACTGCCCCTCCGCGCTCACCGCGTCGGCGCCAAGGAAGCAGATGTCGAACTGGAGGCTTTCGAGCACCTGTTCCGTCAGGGAGCCCTGGAGCGAGTAGAGGGTTCCGTTGTACTTCCCCCCGATGATATAGAGGCTCATGCCGCTGCAACGGGCGAGGTCGGCGATCATCGCCAGGGAGTTCGTATAGACGGTGAGAGGTCCGCGCTCTTCAAGATGCGCAGCGATGTGAAAGGTCGTGGATCCATCGTTGAGCAGGAGGATGTTTCCCTCGCTGACCTCCGCCGCCGCAGCCCGTCCGATCGCCTCTTTAAGCTCGAAATTATGGGCAACCTTGGCGTGGTACTCGGATTCCAGGGCTGTCCTGCCCGCAGCGATGCAGCCGCCGTGGGTCCTGATGACGAGGGCTTCGCCGGCAAGTTGGTCGAGGTCGCGACGGATTGTCAGTTCCGAAACCTGGAGAATTTCAGCGAGCTTGTCCACGCGAAGCTCAGTTTGCATCGCCCGGAGAAGCGAGACAATTTCAGCTCTCCTTCGTTCTGCAGTCATGGCACCATTAAGGCCGGAAGTCAGGGGAAAGTCAAGTTAATACGATCGAAATGATCATAAAACATGGGCGATTCTATAATTCCTCTCTCGACCAGCGGTTTCTTTTCTATAATTTTTTTTTTGCTTTGATCAGGCAGTCCGGGCTAATTGTTCAAGGAGTGAGCATCGCAATGATACAAGAGTCTGGCAGCAGCCTTTCCCCTGCACCCTTGCTGGCAAGGCTGGCTGAACCGTGATTGCTCAAGCTCCAAACTCGAGGATGAAGCGGGTGCCGCTGCTCTACAACGAAGGTCAGGGTTTCTCCTGCGGCGATCTTCTTGAGGCGTCCCACTAGCTCCATTTCAAGGTCACCGGAGCTGCTTGGAGCCGGGCCGCCGCGGAAGCCGGGCCGGGCCCTGATCGTAATGTCTCCTGAGGTCGTGCCGACGCAGACTTCACCGCTGACTTCCTCCATCACCACGTCCCCCGATACCGTGACGATCTTCCCGCCGGAGCAGGGGTCGTGGACGTGGACGTCACCCGAGACCGTCTCGATGTCAAGGTTCCCCTGTGCGCCTTCGACGAGGATATCGCCGGAGACGGTGCCGAGCTCGATCTTCCTGATGGCCCTGGGGACACGAAGCCTGATGGAACGAGCCAGTACGTCCTTGGCCTCCAGCTCGAGTACAAGCACAGCGCCTTCGACATGGTCGCGGGGTTTCCATTTCCCGAAGCGCATCCTCGCGTGTGCTCGTTCCGATTTCCCTGAGTTCATATTCCAGAGCCGCCATATATTCCCTGCGCGTCATGCTACATCCCTGCCTTCATCCTGCCTGTCTTCTTCAATCCGGTCATAGGGGATGACCGGGAAGCCAGAGTATCCTCCCATCTCGCAACCGTAGGTCGTCCGCCTGTTCAGGCAGTCAATTTCGTTCATGCGCTTTCCTCACTTTCCGCATCCCGCGGGATTCCCGGAACATTCTCGATCGCTTGCCACGAGTCGAAGGCAGCCCTGTATTCAACTCGCATTACGGCGAGGAATTCGCGGCCGCGTTCCTCAAGGCGATAATATTTCCGGGGGTGGCCGCGCAAGGGCATATTCCAGGTGGCGGCCAGACTCCCTTCCTTGGTCATTCGCGTGAGAAGGGGATAGAGGGTCCCCTCGGCAACCTCAAGGTCATGGGTGGACAGGCGTTCCTGGAGGTCGAGACCGTAGGTTTCGCCGAGGCGATCGACCATTGCCAGGACGCATAGCTCAAGGAAGCCCTTCCGGATCTGCCCTCGCCATTTTTCAAGGGTATCACTTTCTCCCATGCATACCTCCTCTCTGCCCAGCAATATGCTGTGCTATATACTATGTACTGCATAGCAAAATGCACGTCAAGGATAAAAAGAGCCACACTGCTCGTTACCTTCGGGGAGTCATAGAGAGCCTCCAGCGTTATCAACTGGACCACTTCTTCCTTGACGAATAGGCGAATGTAGATTATAGAGGATATCGACATGCGATTATAGCTAAAGGAGGGATGCCTATGACAACAAGGACCGCGCAGTGGATCTTCGCGGTGGGTACTCTGAGTTCAGCGATCGTCCTGGGGGTGCTCACGATAGACACCAACAGGCAGATGGCCACCCTGACCAACGCCGACAAGCTGACTGATGAGGTAGTTGCCGGCAAGGTCGTGTTCCAGAAGTACAACTGCAACGACTGCCATACGATTCTGGGTTTCGGGGGCTATTACGCCCCCGACCTGACCAGGGTCTACAGAACCAAGGGCGAGGCCTACATCCGAAAGGCAGTGACAGAACCTGAAAAGGTCTTTGCAACCTCGTTCCGCCATATGCCCAACCAGAGGGTGAAACCGGATGAAGTCGACAAACTCGTGGCCTTCTTTGGCTGGGTCAACAACATCAATAACCACGATTGGCCACCGCAGGACTCCAAACAGAAGGGTCTCACAGGCACGAGCCGACTCCTCGCTTCCTCTGGCATTTCGATGTCGGAAGGCGCGGCACTATTCAAGGAAAACAACTGCTTCAGCTGCCATTCGCTTGGGGGGACGGGCGGCTCAAGTGCGCTGGCCCTCGACAATGTGGGCTCGAAGTTGAGCGCGGAGCAGATCGCGAAGCAGATCGCTGACCCCAGGAGCGTGAATCAGGCTGCGATAATGCCTGCATTCATGAACTTCCTCTCCGCGCCGCAAATCAATTCGATCGCGGATTTCCTCTCCAAGCAGAAGGGAGGCAAATGATGCCCGTCACGTACAAGTCACAACGGATAGCCTATCCATATTTTGTTGTTGCGCTGTGTCTCTTCGCCCTGCAGATCGTCGCTGGCATCTGGTTGGCGATAAGCTATGCATTTACCCTGCCTCAAGGCCTCGTGGAAGCTTTGCCCTTTTCCACGATGCGTGCCTTCCACACGAACCTGCTGGTCCTGTGGATGCTCCTGGGATTCATGGGCGGCACCTATTTCATGGTGCCCGAGGAAAGCAAGAGCGAGATCTACAGTACCAAACTGGCATGGTTCCAGCTGATTCTCCTGACGGCAACCGGAGTCGCTGCGCTTGTGGGCTTCCTTTTCGGCTGGACCAAGGGTCGCCCCCTCCTCGAGATCCCGTTTCCACTCAACATGCTCATCGTGGTGGGAGCCTTGGTTTTCCTGTTCAACATCGGCATGACGCTGCTCAAGGCAAGAAACTGGACAATGATACAGGGCACCTTGCTCAGCGGTCTCGTGCTGCTCGCGTTGCTGTATCTCTTTGGCGTGCCCTTCTACAAGAACCTTTCGATTGATTGGTACTACTGGTGGTGGGTAATCCACCTCTGGGTCGAGGGAGCCTGGGAACTCATCACGAGCGCGATCATGGCCTGGGTGCTGATGCGCATCACCGGCGTGGAACGCAAGACAGTCGAAAAATGGCTCTATGTCGAGATCGGCCTCTTCATGTTCACGGGCCTTGCGGGCACAGGGCACCATTACTACTGGATCGGAGCGCCTGACTACTGGCTGGCTGTGGGTGGCATCTTCAGCGCCCTCGAGCCTTTCCCGATTCTTCTGATGGTCTGGGACACCTTCCAGCACACGAAGCATTCCAAAAGCGGAGTCACCAACAAAGTCGTGTGGACCCTCGTAATAGCTTGTTCGATCATGCACCTCATCGGCGCGGGCGTCTTCGGCTTCATACACACACTGCCGCAGGTCAACTATTACACGCACGGCAGCCAGGTCACCGTTTCGCACGGACACCTCGCTTTCTACGGCGCCTACGCCCTGCTCAATCTCACGATCTTCTATTCCGCATTCCCGCGACTCCATGGTGTTGAGCGCTTCAGGACGAATCTCGGCCACCTCGGCTTCTGGATCACCCTGATCTCCATGTCGGTCATGGGCCTGGATTTCGGCGTGGCTGGCGTGATCCAGTCCTATGTCGAACGCGTTTTCGGTCTCGGATTCATGACGGCACAAGCACAGATGCAGCTCTGGTTCAAAGTCGTCATTGTGGCTGGCCTCTGCTTCGCGGTGGGGCTCGGCATCATCATCTATGACCTCCTCAGCATGGGACGGAGGGCTCGCGCCGAATCAGGCGCGGTCCTCACGCAGTCCAAGGGAACTGCCGCGGTGTAATGCCAGATGTGCAGGGTGCTGACAAGACGCCGGTTTTGCGGCACCCTCGCACTGGGCATGGTCCCGAAATGTCTCTGCATCGCGAGGAGGCTCCCATTCTCTCCCGAACCGTTACACACGCGCTCAATGCGCTTTCTGTACTCGTTTGCCTGCCCGAGGGCGAATACGCCGATGCCCGTACCCTCGCGGCGCAGGTCGGGGCTCCGCCGAATTACCTGTCCAAACTCCTCGGACAGCTCGCGAAAGAAGGAATCGTGGTTGCGAGGAAAGGAGCTGGCGGTGGCTTCAGGCTGGATCGGCCCGCGGCGGAGCTGAGTCTTTACGAGGCGCTGGAGCCCATAGAGCGGCTTGTCTCCGACGACGATTGCGTGCTCGGCCGCATTTCCTGCAATGCCGATGCGCCCTGCCCCCTGCACGACAAGTGGGAAAGCATACGGGGTGAGATGCTGGGCATGCTCAAGGGCACAAGCCTTGAAGAGTTCGCAAAAGGGAATCGCGCGATCCTCTGAAACCATGGTCAGGCTCAGGCCTGACCTCGGTGTTTCAATCTATAAAATTGGATTTTAATCCTTGACAGCTTCCTCAGGGAGGACGCACAATTCTGCCAGGCGGGGACCCTCCCACGGGAGCATGGCCCGCTTCGTGTCTGCCCTTTAGCAAGGAGCCACCATGGCCAAGAGAACCGTCCTCATCATCGGAGCCGCGGGGCGCGACTTCCACAACTTCAACAGCCATTTCCGGAACAACGAGGCCTTCGATGTGGTGGCCTTTACCGCCGCGCAGATCCCCGACATCGCTGGCCGCAAGTACCCCGCCGAGCTTGCCGGCGCTCTTTATCCCCAGGGTATCCCCATCTTCCTTGAGTCAGACCTCCCGAGGCTCATCAGGGAGCTCAGGGTCGATGAATGTGTCTTCTCCTACTCGGATGTGCCCTACAGCCACGTGATGGGAGTTGGTGCAATTGTGAATGCTGCCGGTGCGAGCTTCTCCATGCTCGGGCCGAAGGACACGCAGATAAAGTCCACCAAGCCACTCATCGCCGTCGGTGCCGTCCGCACCGGCGCGGGCAAGTCCCAGACCTCCCGCAAGATCGTACAGATGCTCATGGCCCGCGGACTCAAGGTAGTCGCCATCCGGCACCCCATGCCCTACGGCGATCTGGTCGCGCAGAAGTGCCAGCGCTTCGCCACCGTCGAGGACCTCAAAAGGCACAATTGCACCATTGAGGAGATGGAGGAGTACGAGCCCCACGTCGTGCGCGGGAACGTCATCTACGCGGGAGTCGACTACGAGGCCATCCTCCGCGAGGCCGAGAAGGAAGCCGACGTCATCCTCTGGGACGGGGGAAACAACGACTTCCCCTTCTACAGACCCGATCTCATGATCACCGTCGCCGACCCCCACCGCGCAGGCAACGAGGTGAGCTTCTACCCCGGCGAGGTCACCCTCCGCATGGCCGATGTCATCATAATCAACAAGATCGAGACCGCCAGCCCCGAGGGCGTCCAGACGGTGCGCGACAACATCCAGCGGGTCAATCCCCAGGCGATCGTGATCGACGGCGCGAGCCCCATCACCGTGGACAAACCGGAGCTGATCAAAGGCAAGCGCGTTCTTGTGGTGGAGGACGGCCCCACCCTCACCCACGGCCACATGAAGATCGGTGCCGGCACCGTCGCTGCACGCAAGTTCGGTGCGCGTGAACTCGTCGACCCCCGCCCCTGGACTGTCGGCCGCCTCAAGGAGACCTTTGCCAGCTACCCGAACATCGGCACGCTGCTGCCTGCCATGGGCTACGGGGAGCAGCAGGTCCGCGACCTCGAGGCTACCATCAACGCAACCGACTGCGATACGGTGATCATCGCAACTCCCATCGATTTGAACCGCATTGTGAAGATCAAGCATCCGACGGTCAAGGTCGGGTATGACCTCCAGGAGATCGGGCAGCCGGA
>JBMOIK010000247.1:0-6363 GCA_049317365.1 Rectinemataceae bacterium
GCGGCGTATTCCATCGCCTCGAAGAAGAGGCCGTTGTGGCGGCCCGTATCGAGGAGCTGGATCACATCCTCGTGCTTCCAGGACTTGAGCGTCGTGACGATCTCGTCCTTGGGCTTGAAGTCGGGGCTGCGGTAGTATTTAATGGCGCCGGTCTGACCATCCTTTTGGGCCATGTAGAGCTCGGCCTCTCCGGAGCTGACGGGGATCTTGCTTTCGATAGCCCAGCCACCAACGAGCTCGCCTTTTCTGAGGATGCCGCCGAGGAAGGTGGCTTCGTTGGTTGTTGTTGTGCCGGGTTGCTGGAGGGGCTGGCGGATCGTGTCGGACACGGGGACTCCTCAACGGGTCGTGAATCGTGATGTGAAGGAATGATTTTCAGCTCGCCTGCCCTTCCTGTCAACGACAAAAGCCAATCTTCCAGTCCTGATATTGTCCAGCGTAGAATTGGGCCTCGCAGGATAGGATGCGCATCCTCATCGCAAATGATTGAGGAGCGAAGGGGGGAAGCATTGCGATCATCTCACGATCTGGCTCGCGCCGAAGCTCGGGCAGGTGATGTTTTCAGGCGTCTTGCTTTGCCCGCAGAAGCTGTGGCCGCGTATCAAATAGCCCTGCCCTTCTACATTGCGTCAGATAGCGTATTGCCGGAGCATCAGGAGGCAGCACTCGATATCTGGACTTCACTTTGCGATCTTCTTGTCGATGACGACAAGACCAGCCAAGCGCTACGTGAAGCACAGCGCTGCATGGAATATTTTGAACAGAGGGGGAACCACGATTCATCTGATTCCGCAACGGCATGCCTCTACGCACGCTCCTTGCAAAATCTCGCCGACCTTGAATTAGCCTATGGTGATCAATGCCTTGCGCTTTCCCAGCTCAAGACAATCCTGACATTCTGCGAAAAATGGTTGGCTGTCGAGAAGGGAGAAAACAACTGGCTTGGCATTTGTGACTCGGCGCACTCCCGACTTGTCGAACTATTGGATGAACGTGCTAACTATGAAGAACTTTGCACCCACCATCGTTGGTGGATACGATTGCTAGTCAATCGCGCATCCACGACCAGTCGCGATGACACTCGCTATCGTCTCCTCCAGGCTCACAAGGACCTTGCGCGAGCCCTGCAGAGGGCAGGTAACCCCATTGACGCGCTTGTGGAAATGAGAGAAACCGAGAGAATAATCTGGGGGCTGTTCGAGTTGGATCCCGGCGCCAATTGGGAATCGAGTCTTTGCGATACCTACTGCGAAACCAACAAGCTTCTTGAAGGGGCCAACAGGAAAGCAGAGGCGGAGGCAGAGTTCAAGAAGATACGCGCGTTGCTTGATGGCTGTTCAACGCTTGAACCCAATAAATTGCTTGTAACCAAAATCTACCCCGTCGCGCTTGTTCTTGACTTGTGGAACCACGATGCTCTTGCACTTGAAGCCTACACCAAGGGGCTCACGGTAGCACAAAGAACACAGACGTCGGCCCAATCTGTAAGGAAATACCAGATGTCGCTCGGGGGACTGCTGGCTCGAAGTGGGGACCTCGGAGCCGCGCTCGAAATCTATGAGACCCTAAGGACCGAGGCGCAGAAAGGGCTTGATGACGATCCAGCATGTAGCCCAGATCGCCGCTTTCTCGGCGTGATGAACTATGAGACAGCCCGAATTCTCCTCAAAATGGGTGATCTTCCTGGAGCTGAAGTGCGAAGCGAAGCAGCTGTCTCGGAATTCGAGTATCTCCTCGACAAGGAATCAGCAGGCTCGCAATTCGATTACGCGGCGAGTCTCTGCTTTTCGTGCGAGCTATTTCAGATTCAGGGGAGGAGCGAGGAATTAGAAGTACTTGTCAGCATTCTTCCGCGGCTCGATTGGTCCAACGCCGTGCCTCTCGACG
Organism: Rectinemataceae bacterium; assembly: GCA_049317365.1. Lineage (GTDB taxonomy): Bacteria > Spirochaetota > Spirochaetia > Treponematales > Rectinemataceae > CAIJMU01. The sequence goes on from JBMOIK010000247.1 coordinate 1,888, forward strand.
GCTTCGCACGGGATGCCCTTCCTAGGGTCTTGGCCCAACTTGATGCCTTCTTTCCTCACTTCGCCGCAGACCTCCAACTTGAGGTAACAATTCGTTGCTTGAAAAGCCTGCACAAGGGCTTTGCACCAGAAATCAAGCTGCCATGGCTGCAACGGAGCCAAGCATATCTCTTATCGGGAATTGCAGAGCATTCAAAAAGACAACTGCGTAACCTGATGCGCTTATTGTGATGTATTTGGGCTACAGCGCAAAGAAAAAATAGGCTACGGCAACCCATTCCATCTTGACGCCGCTAGCGTGCCCGATGGTCTTGTAATGGCTATCCTGGACAGTGCCATCGGACTTGACGTGCCCAATCACCGAATAATGGCTATCTTGAATCGTGCCATCAGGTTTGACATAGCCCACCGTGCCGTAGTGGCTATCCTGGACCCTTCCATCCGCTTTTAAATACCCAATTGTGACATAGTGATCGTCTTGTATCCTACCATCTGGCTTCATATAGCCTACCGTCTTATAATGGCTATCTTGAATTGTTCCATCGCCCTTTATGTATCCAATTGTGGCATAATTGCCGGCTTGAATCCGTTGAGCCGCAGCCGACAAGGAAAGCAATAGAAATGCTAGCGCAATCGTACTTTTGGAAAAACCAATCATTCATGCTTCCTTGCGGGGAGATCCCCCAATCAGGCCCACGGCGAATCTCAACATAGCCTCTCGTCTACGTCTTGATGAGGCGAGGGTCGCTTTCCAGATCCACGGGAGGGCCGATTGTGATCTTGGAAAAATCCGGGTGGCGAACATTCAAGATATAGTTGCTCTGATAGGAAATGACAGCCGAAGGAACCCGAAGGACAGCGCTTCGGCGGGACTCATACCACTCCGACCCCAACTCCTGCAGGAAATACCAATTAGGATCAACGAGACGCTGCCAGCCAGCTGGCAGGATGCCAATTTCCGTTACAAGCGCCTCGTCAAAGCTGCATGAGAACAGGCAATACAGAGGGAGCAAACTCGCCGTCGCATTGACCACTATCTCAAGCACGGCCAGCGACGGAGTGTCCGAGACATAGACGACGTGCTGCCCATGTTTGTTCCACCTTCCTGGGTAGGACGCCGCGCCTGCTCCATCAAAGGCAGACTTCTCATACTTGGGCTTGCAGATGCGCCAGGCAGTCACGAGAACACGCCCGCCTCGATTCTGCCGATCAGGTTTTCCACGAGAACCGCACCTGCTTCTGTCTCAATCAATTCGAGGGGCTTCAGCCCTTCCAAGGCAGGGACCGATTGCCGCAGCCAGGCCTTGGCCGCCCCCTCATCTCCGTCATACATTTCAACGGTACGCTGAATGATCCGGCCAAGGCGCAGAGCCCGATCCGTCTCCTGCGAGTCGATCTTGCCTTCCAGTCTGCGCCTTTCATAGGTCCGGGGGCTTATCTTCAGCAATGCTGCCAGTGTCTCCTTGTCCACTCCCAGCTTTGCCTGCAGTAGTAGCAAATCCTTGTAAGACATGCCCTTCTTTATCTTCTTGATGATTCCCTTGGGCCCCTCGTCGGGCAACCGGAGCGCACTCGCTCCATTAGCTTTCATTCGAGTTTCTCCTTTGGCATTTTCCATGGTGTCCCTGAACCGGAGTGGAATCAACAGGGTCTTGCCTCCTGCGGGACGCCGGAACATGGGAAGCCATATGGCAAGAGTAATCTGCCAATTGGCAAATAGCAAGGGGCACCACTAGCGGGCATTTCGGTGTACCCAAAGTTCCGGGTCATGAAGGCTAGGAAGGGACCTTGACAAAGTTTTCCACCGGTTTACAATCCAGCGCCGAATCCATTGCAGATCGTATGTCTCGAAAATTGCAGATGAGCAACCCTTTTTAGCATGGAGGTGCCAATGGTTGAGTATTCCGGCCCAAATCTGCCACCCATTCCGGCGCAAAGTTGCCACCTGTTCCGGGGGAAAGTTGCCAGGCATTCCGGGCTAAACTTGCCACTTTTGGCCTCTCGGCCGGAACGGGTGGCAGACTATGCGCGGAACGCTCTCTAGGGTTCCGGCGCAAATCTGCCACCTTCATGCTGACCATCTCAAAGAGCGCGCCTATCCTCGCCGCACCACGATGGCAAGGAGCTACAGGCAATGGCGCGCAAGAGGATTGGCATGAAGGCATTACGACAGGTCATCGAGCTTCACGAACAGACGAGTTTCAGTAATAGGCAGATCGCCGCGGCGGCCAGAGTATCTCGGCCCGCGGTTGCCGACTACATCGCGTCGTATTCCCGTTCCGGGCTGTCGTGGGAAGAGTTCGAGAAGCTCACCGATAGCGAAGCAATAGCCAGGCTCACGGTGTCCAAGAGCGGCGGCGATGCCCGTCTGGCCCAGGTGTGGGAATTCTTTCCCTACATGCTCAAGGAACTCCCCCGCACCGGCGTTACCCGCGACATACTCTGGAAGGAATACCGGGTGAAGCATCCCGATGGCTTCGAGTACTCACAATTCTGTCATCATTTCAGGACCTGGTGCAGGGCCGAAACCGAAGTGACGCTCACGATGGAGCACAAGGCCGGAGACAGGATGTACGTCGACTTCTCCGGAGCGAAGCGGGCCTACCGGGAGAATGGGGTTGAGCGCGAAGCGGAGATCTTTGTCGCCATTCTCGGGGCGAGCCAGTACACCTACGTCGAAGCGATTCGGTCGCAGCAGAAGAGGGACTTCATCACCGCGAACCGGAATGCCCTGTTGTTCTTCGGCGGGGTTCCCGCCGCCATCGTTCCCGACTGCCTCAAGAGCGCCGTCTCGAAGGCCGACCGCTACGAGAGCGAGATCAATCCCGAGTATGCCGATTTCGCCAGCCACCACGGCACGGTGATCTTTCCCGCACGGCCGCACGCACCCCGCGACAAGGCGCTCGTGGAAGGGGCGGTCAACATCATATACACGAGGATACTCGCACCCATCCGCGACCGCCAGTTCGATTCCCTGGACGCCCTCAACGCCGCCATCGGCGAGCTCCTCGAAGCACACAATGCCAAGCGATTCCAGAAGCTCCCCTATTCGCGGACCGAGCTCTTCGAATCCATCGACAGGCCGGCCTTGAAGCCACTCCCCGCGATCCGTTACGAGTACACCGATTTCAGGACCGCGACGGTCGGATTCAACTACCACATTGAGATCCGTGAAGATCGCCACTCCTACTCGGTCCCCTACGCATATGCCCGAAAACAGGTCTCTGTCGCACTCACCGCGCGGACCGTGGAGATCTATTTCGACAACCAGCGGATCGCCTTCCACAAGCGGGCATCAGTCCCCGGCTACACCACCTCGCCGGAGCACCGCTCCGCGAACCACCGCTTTCATTTGGAATGGACTCCTGAACGCCTCATCGCCTGGGCCGGCCAGACCAGCATCCATACGCGATCCCTCGTCAAGGCGATCCTTGAACGTGCCGCCTATCCCGACCAGTCCTTCCGCAGTTGCATCGGGATCATAAGCTTCTCCAAGAAATATTCCGTCGAGCGCCTCGACAACGCCTGCAGGATGGCGCTTGCCGAAGGCGCCCACAGCTACCAGGCCGTCAAGAAGATCCTCGAGGCGGGTCGAGACATCGTGGCAGCAACCGACGACCTCAACCAGCTCCCGCTGCCCCTCCACGAGAACCTGCGCGGCCAGTCCGCGTATCAATAAGTACTATGAAGGAGTTTCTTGTGAACAACACCGCCACGCTCGAAAAGATGCGCCTGCTCAAGCTATTCGGCATGGAGCGCGCGTTCCGCTCCATCCTCGAGTCCGCCCAGGACCAGGCCCTCTCCACCGATGAGCTGCTCGCCCACGTCACCGACGCCGAGTGGGATGACCGCATCAACCGCAAGACCCGACGCCTCACCAAAGCAGCGGGCTTCAGGACTCGCGCCGCCTTCCCCGAGATCGACTTCTCCATCGCCCGCGGTCTCGATCGCAATGCCTTCCTGCGCCTGTCTGACTGCTCGTGGATCTCCGCGGGGAAAAGCATCGTTATCTCAGGTCCCATCGGCGTCGGCAAGAGCTACCTCTGCCTGGCCCTAGGCTCCCAAGCCTGCGCACTCGGTCACAGGACACTTTATTTCAATTGCACCGAACTATTCCAAACCCTCAAGGAGAAACGCGCCTCGGGCGGCTACCAGAGATTCATCGGCCGCGTCGCTCGAACGCCCCTTCTCATCCTTGACGACTTCGGGCTTGTCCACCTCGACGCACAGGATCGCCTGGCACTCCTCGAGATCATCGAGGATCGCCTCGCACGCAACGCCACCGTCATCGCCACCCAGATTCCCATCGCGAAATGGTTCGACATCATCGGCGACCCGACCATCGCCGACGCCGTCTGTGATCGCATCGTCCCTCAGGCCACACGCATCACCCTCTCCGGCAAGTCCATGCGAGCCATCAAGGGCGAGAAAGAGCAGTCAGAGGCTTGCGTCAATTCTGCCACCTGAGTAGACTCCC